>DASYDA010000551.1:0-8661 GCA_036499865.1 Dongiaceae bacterium
TTCGTTCACGGTCAAGCGCGTGGGAAAGGCGACGCCCTGGCCGAAGACGATGGCTTCCCGCGTGTTCAACGCGGGCAGCGCCTGCATGAGGCCCGCCGCGGAATCCGGCAAGGCGTTCTTCACGAAGGAAAGATCGCGCTCGTTGCCCAAGCGCAGCGTGATGATGGTGCCGCATTGCGAGACGATCGAGGGCGAGACTTCCGATGGCCGCTGCGAGATCACGCCGAGGCCCACGCCGTATTTGCGGCCTTCCTTGGCGACCTGACCGGCGGCATGGACGGCCAGCGAAATCGTGCGGCCGGTGCGGTCGTCCCACAGATAGCGGTGCGCCTCTTCGCAGACCAGAACCGTTGGTACGGCGCCTTCCTCTCCACTCCAAACAGCGAAGGAGAAGACGGTGCGGAACACGACCGAGACCACGACATCGACGATCTCTTCCGGGATGTCCGAAAGATCGATGGTGGTGATCGGCTTGCCTTCGACGGGGATGCGCAAGAGCTGGCAAATCACTTCGCTCATCACGTCGCGCACGAATTGCGGGCCGAACATGAAGCTGTAACGGTCGTCGGTAGTCAACTCCTCGAGCCGGTTCTGGATGCGCAGATAGCTCTGGATCGCCTCCGGGTTGTCGAGCTTGCCCATCATATCGTTGATGATGCGGCGGAAATCGCTCAAGCGGAACGGTACGGGACTGTCGAGATTGAGACTGGATGTGCCACCGCTGGCGGCGCCCCCGGGCTTGTTGGATGCCGTAGCGCCGGCATAGAGATTCTTCGCCTGCACCACAGCCTCACGGAGAATCTTCACCTCCGAGGCGTAATCGGTTTCCGGCAACACCTTGAAGACCGCGCAGAGTTCCTGGAAGCGCAGCATCCAATATGGCAGGCGCAGGGTGGAAAGCGTCAGCCGCTCGGTCATGCCGGCGAAAGCGCCTTCGTATTCGTTGTGCGGATCGAGCAGGATCATATGCGCGTTGGGGAGTTTCTCGAGGATCGCGCGCAAAATCACCGACGTGGTCGAGGTCTTGCCGGAACCGGAACTGCCGAAGATCGCGAAATGGGTCCGCAGCAGGCTATCGACGTCGAGATAGATGTCCTGAGTGCCGTTGAACTCGGCGCGCCCGATATGGACTGTGCTGGTGGAACTGGTCTTCACAACCGTGGCCGCGTCCGCCTCGGCCACGGTGACCACTGGGGAGCCGATCGCCGGCCAGCGCGCGACACCGCGCCGGAAATCCACCCCGCCGGCGGCATTGGCGATGAATTGCCCGACCAGGCTGATATCCATCACCGCGCCCTTGTCGGCCCCGGCGCTGCGGATCGCGGAAACAATGCCCAGAACACGCGCCGTTCCGCTGCGCACTTCGATCATGCTGCCGACGGTCACACCCGCCTGATCGCCACCGGCCTGGGCGGCTGCGAGCTGGGACGCATCCATCGCGGCCTTGATATTAGAGCCGGTAACCTCGGTTACCTGGCCGATCTGCGCCGACATGCCCGTCTCCCCCTAATGTACCCGTCGCCGAACCCATCCTCGATTCCGCGCCGCATTATTAGCTGGCCGGGACGCGATTTCCAATCCGGGCGTGCCTTAAGCGGCAAATATTCAATCTTTCTGCGTGTTAACCACGGAAATCCTCGATTCCACGAATGCTCGCTCCCAGCGAAAAAGTGGGTTAAAACGGCTATTCAAGGAATTTGAACCTTCGCGCACTGGATAGGCGGCTGATGGATCAACAAATGTCTCAAGGGGCACCGGTCTACCGCAAAATCGCTGCCATCCTGCACGAAAGCATCAAATCGGGCCGTCTCGCGCCCGGCACGATCCTCATGGAAGGGTCATTGGCCGTGATCTTCGGCTCCAGCCGCACGCCCGTGAAGCAGGCCCTCTCCGACCTCTCCGAACGCGGCATGATCCGCCGCTTCGATGGCCGCGGTTTCGTGGTGGGCTCCGCGAAGTCGATAAAGCGTGTTCGCCTGACGCCGGATCTGCTCGGACTCGACCAGGAGAACCCGGAACTGCCGAGAACCTGGGCCTGGCAGCGGATTTATGACGGGATCGAGCGCGAACTGATCTTCCACTCCGTGCTCGGCCGGTTCCGCGTCAACGAGCTGGAACTGGCGCGATATTGCAAGGTCGGCCGTACCGTCGCCCATGACGTGCTGGTCCAGGCGCAATCCAGCGGCTTGGTCGCCAAGGACGAGCGCCTACGCTGGTATGTGGTGCCGCTCGACGAAAGGCGCATTTGCGATCTCTACGACCTCCGCGAATTGGTGGAGCCCTTCGCTGTCGGCGCCTGCATCAACAGCCTGCCGGACCATATCGCCACCGGAATGGTGGATCGGCTCAAGGTGGCGATCGCCGCCTATCCGAAGATCAGTGCGACGGAAATGGATGCGCTGGAGCACGATCTGCACGTCACCTGCATCGAATTCGGCGCAAACCCCGAAATCATCGAAGCCTTGAAACGGACGCGCTGCCTGCTGATCTCGGCCAAGCATATCCTGGGCTCGCAGGTTTCCTATCCGTCCAACGAGCCTTTCATGGCCGAGCATCTCGATATCGTCGAAGCGTTGAGCCGTCGCGATGCGGGCGTCGCCGCCGAAAGGATGCTCGCCCATCTGAAGACCGCGCGGCCGAAGGTGATCGATCGCCTCGATGCCTTCCGCAAATCTTTCTCCGGCGCCCCGGTCCCTTATATCGGCTGAGAGCTCCGTCCGGTAGGAGCTCCGACCCTTCCGGACATTGCATGCGAAAATCCATCGTGTTAGCGTCCTCGCCGACGAGGGCGGCATTCGCCTGAAATAAAAGGCCGGGACTGCACAGCCGCGGCATTGGAGTGGAGCAAGGGATTCTTTGATGAGGCTGCCAATTCTCCGCGGAGAGATCCAAGAAACGGCGGCTTTTCGGCAACAAAGCGATAGAAGCGATAAGGGAGGAGATGGCTATGTTTAAGAAGGCTTTGATCGGCGCGACAGCGATCTGCTTGGCGCTCGCCAGTGCCGGCGCGATGGCCGACACCAAGGACAAGAAGATCGCGCTCTCCAACAATTATGCCGGCAATTCCTGGCGCCAGGCCATGCTGAACAGCTGGCAGAAAGTCACCAGCAAGGCCGTGCAGGATGGCGTGGTGGCGGATGCCAGCCCTTTCACCACCTCGGAAAACCAGGTGACCGAGCAGGCGGCGCAGATCCAGAACCTGATCCTGCAAGGCTATAACGCGATCGTCATCGACGCGGCCTCACCTGACGCGCTGAACGGCACCATCAAGCAGGCCTGCGACGCCGGAGTCATCGTGGTTTCTTTCGACGGCATCGTCACCGAGCCATGCGCCTACCGGGTCGTCGTCGATTTCAAGGATATGGGCGAAGCGGAGGTGAAATATCTCGCGGAGAAAATGCCGCAAGGCGGCAATCTTTTGGAAATACGCGGCCTCGCCGGCACCTCCATCGACGACACGATCCACGAAGGCATCGAAGCAGGCGTGAAAGCGAACCCGCAGTTCAAGATCGTCGGATCGGTGCATGGCGACTGGGCGCAGGATGTGGCGCAGAAAGCCGTCGCCGGCATTCTTCCGTCCTTGCCGGAAGTTAAAGGTGTCGTCACGCAGGGCGGCGACGGCTACGGCGCGGCCCAGGCTTTCAAGGCGGCCGGCCGGCCGACGCCGCAGATCATCATGGGCAATCGCCAGGATGAATTGCAGTGGTGGAAGGAACAGAACCAGGCGAACGGCTATGAAACCATGTCGGCTTCGATCGCCCCGGGCGTTTCCACCCTCGCCTTCTGGGTCGCGCAAATGATCCTCGACGGCAAGCAGGTTCCGCATGATCTTCTGGTGCCCTATCTCCGGATCGATCAGAAAGACCTCGATACCGCGCTGAAGACCACGGAGAAAGGCGGCGTCTCCAATACCGAATACTCGCTGGAAGACGCGGAGAAGGCCGTCGCCGCGAACCAGAAGTAACACTCGCCGCATACGGAGTAGCGTTTGGGAATGGCGTCGGAGCGGATCGTCGGCCTGACCGGGGTGGCGAAAAGCTTCGGCGCCGTTCGCGCCTTGACCGGTGTCGATCTTGCGGTCGGTGCCGGCGAATGCCTGGGATTGGTCGGTCATAACGGAGCCGGCAAGTCCACGCTGATGGCTGTCCTGGCGGGAACCCTGGCCTCGGATAGCGGCACCATCCACATCCAGGACGAAGACCTCACCGGCCGATATGCGGTCTCCGCCGCGCATCGTCGCGGAATTCGCTGCGTGTTTCAGGAACTTTCCCTCTGCCCCAATCTGACGGTGGCGGAGAATACCCGCATCATGCATCCCTCGATCCGGGGTTTCGGCTGGAAGGCGCGTGCCGCACGGCTCATTCGCGAGAAACTTGACGAAATCCTGCCCGGCCACGGAATTTCGCCAAACGACCTAGTCGGCAATCTCACCCTCGGCCAACGCCAGATGGTGGAGATCGCCCGGGCATTCACGGTGACGGAAGAGCCCCTGCACCTCGTCATCCTCGACGAGCCTACCTCCTCGCTCGACGCCTCCACAGCGAGGCAGCTGCTGGAATTCGTGCGACGCGAAGTCACCGCCGGACGAAGCTGCATCCTGATCTCGCATCTCCTCGGCGAAATCCTGCAATATTCCGATCGCGTCGTGGTGATGAAGGACGGCGGCGTAGTCGCGGAACGGTCGGCGCGGGAATTCGACCGCGATTCCCTGGTGGGCGCCATGGGCACCGTCATCGAGCATCAGGCGATCGCCGAGACAATCCGGGCGCATCATGACCGAAACGGAGCGCCCGTCGTGGTCCGCGCGAAATCGGCGCTGCAAAGAGACGGCCTCGAGCTCGTCGCCCATCGCGGTGAAATCATCGGGCTCGCAGGCCTTGCCGGCCATGGCCAGACGCGCATGTTGCTGCAGGTGTTCCAGGGCGCGGTGAGCGGCGTTCATGGTGTCGATATCCAGGGACCGGTCGCCTTCATCGCCGGTGATCGCCAGACCGAAGGCATCTTCCCGCTCTGGTCGATTGCGCAGAATATCTCGGTGCGATCGCTGCGTCGGATGCTGCGGCACGGCTTGATCGACGGCCGCGGCGAAGCCGAAATGGGCACGGAATGGCAGGGTCGTATCAAGATCAAAACACCCGACATGGACAACCCGATCCTTTCTTTGTCCGGCGGTAATCAGCAGAAAACGGTTTTCGCGCGGGCGCTGGGCTCCGATGCCGAAATCGTCCTGATGGACGATCCGATGCGCGGCGTCGATGTCGGGACCAAGATCGAGGTCTACGACCTCCTTCGCGCCGAGGCCGTCGCCGGCCGCACCTTCCTCTGGTACACCACGGAAATGGACGAGCTCAATTATTGCGACCACATCTACGTCTTCCGCAACGGCCGGATCGTGGCCGATCTGCCGCGCGGCGAGATGACCGAGCAGAAGATTCTGCAATCCTCTTTCAAGGAATCGGCGTGATCATGAATAGGCTCGCATGACCGCGGCTCGCATGGCCGCCTGGCTGAACCGCGACCTGCTGCGACGGGCCTTGCCCGCCATCACGCTCGCCATCCTGCTGGCGGCGATCTTCCACACCCAGCCGCGCACCATGAGCTATTTCGGCCTCAATCTGATGCTGCAATACGCGGTGCCGATCGCTCTCGCCACCTTGGCGCAGATGTTCGTGATCGCGGTCAACGATCTCGATCTCTCGATCGGCAGCTTCGTCGGCCTCACCACCTGCGTCGCCGGGCTTTATCTCGCCAGTGATCCGCTGCTCGGCTGGGCGCTGCTGCTGCTTTGCGTTCTCGCTTATGTCGGCATGGGTGCCCTCATCCATCTGCGAAACCTGCCATCTATCGTGGTGACCCTCGGCGCCTCCTTCGTCTGGCTGGGAATCTCGGTCCTTCTGTTTCCGACACCAGGCGGCAAATCGCCGACCTGGCTGAGCGGGTTGATGGGCTATCATGTTCCCGGCATTCCTTTCCCGATCGTCGCCGCTTTGGTGATCGCCGTCGCCGTCCAGTGCGGACTCATGCATTCGTCTTACGGCGTCATCCTGCGGGGCAGCGGTGGCAATCCGAAGGCGGTGGCTCGTGCCGGCTGGTCGCTGCTGAAGACGAAAATGGCGATGTATGCGCTCGCCGGCGGGTTCGGCGTGCTCTCCGGACTTTCCTTGATCGGCCTCACCAGCGCCGCCGATGCGCATATCGCCGACCGGTACACGCTCTATTCCATCGCCGGGGTGATCCTCGGCGGCGGCGAGTTCATCGGCGGCAAAGTCTCTCCGGCCGGCGCGGTCCTAGGCGCCATAACCCTGGCCCTCGCGGGCTCCTATCTCATTTTCCTGCGCATCTCGCCGGATTGGCAGATCGGTGCGCAAGGCGCGATCCTCATCATCGTTCTTGCCCTGCGCGCCGTGATCAGCCGGGGGACCGCCCGTTGATCGACACCCTCACCAATCTCCGGCGCCAGCCCTGGGTCTGGTCCTTCATCGGCGCGCTCGCGGTATGGATGGCCACCATCGCCTATACTCAGGGCCAGGGCGCCGGCGAGATCGTCACCGCGGCCCTCTCCTTTGCCTGTTTCACCGTCATCGTCGGCACTGGGCAGATGCTGGTGATCACCACCGGCCCCGGCAATGTCGACCTCTCCATTCCGGCCACCATCACGCTGTGCGGCACCGTGGCGATGAAGGTGATGGACGAGCAGAATTCCATGCTGCTGGTCGGCATCCTGGCTGCCCTGGCCGCCGGGATGGTCGTGGGCCTGCTGAACTATGCGCTGATCCGCTTCCTGCGCATCCCGCCGATCATTGCGACGCTTTCGCTGAGCTTCCTGGTGCAATCGACGGCGATCGCCTATAACCGCGGGATTCGCATCAAGCCGCCCTCGATGCTGGATGCCTTCACCACCGACGATATCTTCGGGGTGCCTTGGCTCGCCATCTTCACCATTCTGTTCTCGCTGGCGGTGGGCGTCATCGTGAGCCGCAGCTATTACGGCCGCGGGATCTCGGCCATCGGCCAGAACAGCCGGGCAGCCTGGCTTGCGAACATCCCCGTCGAGCGGTTCCGCTTGATCACCTATTTGGGCAGTGCCCTCCTCTCCGCCGTCTGCGGCATCCTGCTGGCCGGTTTTTCCGGCGGTCCGGCGCTTGACATGGGATCGGAATATTTGCTGGGCTCCATCGCCGTCGTGGTGATCGGCGGCACTTCGGTGGCCGGAGGGCGCGCGAGCGTGCCCGGTATCTGGGGTGCTTCGCTGTTCATGTTCCTGCTGGTGACCATGCTGAACACCTTCGGCGCCAGCGCGGGCATCCGGTTGATCATGACGGGCCTGATCATCATCGCGGTCATCGCTCTCGCGGGCGATCAGGACCGGCAACGCTGAGAATTCCAAGGGGAGGACCACATCATGGCTTTGGTCGGCGATTCGTTCGAATATCTCGATAAACGCTTCTACGGTCTCACCGTCGCCACCGCCGAGGTCGAAGAGCTGTTCAACGGATGCCGCTGGGCGGAGGGGCCGGTCTGGTTCAATGACGGCGGCTATCTTGTGTGGAGCGATATCCCGAACAACCGCAAGCTCCGCTGGATGCCCGACGGCAATGGTTCCGGCAGCGTCAGCGTGTTCCGCTCGGATGCCAACTATTCGAACGGCCATACCCGCGACCGGCAAGGCCGGTTGATCTCCTGCGAGCATGGCGGGCGCCGGGTCACCCGGATGGAGCCCGATGGCAAGATGACGGTCATCGCCGACCGCCATGACGGCAAGAAGCTGAATTCGCCGAACGACGTCGTGGTGAAGTCCGACGGCACGATCTGGTTCACCGACCCCGATTACGGGATCATGTCGGATTACGAGGGCCATAAGGGCGAGCGCGAGCAGAAGGGCTGCTACGTCTATCGCGTCGATCCCAAGAAGGGCGAAATCCGCATCATGGCGGATGATTTCGTGAAGCCGAACGGCCTCGCCTTCTCGCCCGACGAAAAGATCCTCTATGTGGCGGATTCCGGCCTCTCGCACGATCCCAAGGGGCCGCACCATATCCGCGCCCTCCCCGTCGGCGAAGGCGGCAAGCTCTCCCGCGGCAAGGTCTTCGCGGAAGTGAGCCCCGGCGTGCCGGATGGCTTTCGCATCGATACCGAGGGCAATGTCTGGACGAGCTGCCAGAACGGCATCATCTGCATCGATTCCAAGGGCAAGGCGCTGGGCAAGATCAAGATCCCGCAGATGGTCTCCAACTTGACCTTCGGCGGGCCGAAGCGGAATCGCCTCTTCATCACCGCCACGAAATCGCTTTATTCCTGCTATGTCGCGGCCACGGGGGCGCAGGTCCCATAACATTCGAAATCGCGATTCCAACGATCGAGCGGCTGCCGGGCTATAAAGATGCGCTCGAACGCGGCTGGTCGCCGGACAATGTGAACCTGGAGAAGACCGCCAAGGCGCATCTCGTGAAGATCGCCGAGGATCCGGCCGCCTTCGTGGCCTCGCTTTGCGATATCGAGGCCAAGGGCGCGCCGATCACGATGCCGGACGGCACCACGCGCCCGCGCATCCCGGGCATGTTCCTCTGGATGTGGGACGGTGAATTCTGCGGCAGCCTGAGCCTGCGCTGGCAGAACGGCACCTCGGAATTGCCGGATTACTGCCTCGGCCATATCGGCTAT
>DASYDA010000552.1:0-6250 GCA_036499865.1 Dongiaceae bacterium
CGACGAAATCGGCGATCTCTCCGGCGCCTTGCGCGACATGACCGAAGCGGTCTGGCGACGCATGGATGCGATCGAACGCTTCGCCGCCGATGTCGCGCATGAGATCAAGAATCCGCTGAGTTCGCTCCGGAGCGCCGTGGAGACGGTGGCGCGCATCGAGGATCCGCACCAGCAGCGCCGGCTGATGGCCATCATCCTCGACGACGTGCAGCGCCTCGATCGCCTGATCAGCGATATTTCCGATGCCAGCCGCGTCGATGCCGAAATGTCGCGCGCGGAAATCAGCCGCGTGCGGATCCGCGATCTCATCGCCGCTCTGGTCGATATCCATTCGGTCACGGGCGGCGACAGCGCGCCGAGGGTCGTCGCGGACATGTCGCAGAAGGACGATCTGGGCGTGATGGGCGCCGAAGGGCGGCTGGGCCAGGTGGTGCGCAATCTGCTCAGCAACGCGCTTTCCTTCAGCCCGCCGGGCGGAACCGTCACGCTGAAAGCGCGGCGCGAGGACGGCCGGATCATCGTCACCGTCGAGGATGAAGGTCCCGGCATTCCCGAAGACAGGCTGAAAGCGATCTTCGATCGCTTCTATACGGAGCGTCCGGAAGGCGAGAAGTTCGGCATGCATTCCGGCCTCGGCCTTTCCATCTCCCAGCAGATCGTGGAAGGGCATAACGGCAGGCTGGTCGCCTCCAATCGCCGGGACAATGATTCCCGCGTGATCGGTGCCCGTTTCATCATCGATCTGCCTGCTGCGTGACGCCGGAATCCGACCCTCCGCAATCGGCCATGCTGCATGGGACCGCAGTGGCCATCGGAGGACAAGCGGTTTTGCTGATCGGCCCTTCGGGATGCGGTAAATCGGACCTGGCGCTTCGGCTGATCGATGGCGGTGCGCGCCTGATCGCCGATGATCGTGTGGAGCTGACACGGGTTGAGCACCAGATTCGCTGCCAGGCGCCGCAATCGATTCCCGCGGCGCTCAAGGGCCGTATTGAAGTGCGCGGCGTGGGCATCATGCCGGTTGCTGCCGTCGAGGGTGCGGTCCCGCTCGGCTGGTATGTGGAACTGATTCGCCTGGGCGCATCGCCGGATACCGTCGAGCGCCTGCCGGCTGCCGAGCATAAGACATTGTTAGGGCACGATATTCCGCTGCTGAGACTGTCCGCCTTCGAGGCTTCCACCCCGGCGAAGCTGCGCCTTGCCGTAGCCAGCGGCGCAGGGCTAATAATGGGGCGAGAATGAGGACCCATCCCGCTTTATGATCGCGACCGCCCCATCCCCGAGCCGGCCAACCGAGACGCGCTACCTGTTGCTGGTGACCGGATTGGCCGGTGCCGGACGCAGCACCGCATTGAAATGCCTTGAAGACCATGGATTCGAAGCGGTGGACAATCTACCGCTGGCATTGCTGCCAAGCTTGATATCCGGCATGAATGCCGTCGGTGTCCGATCCGGGAGCCCTGCGCCTTCCGCCTTGGCGATCGGGATCGACAGTCGCACGCGGGACTTCAGCGCGGATGGTTTGGCGGCGCTGGTGCAGCAATTGAAATCGGACCCCGCCCTCGATATCCGCATGTTGTTCCTCGACAGCGATGATGAAACCTTGCACCGGCGATTCAGCGAGACGCGCCGTCGGCATCCGCTGGCGCCCGACCGACCGGTCGGTGACGGTATCGCGAAGGAAAGACGGCTGATGTGGCCGGTCCAGCAGATGTCCGATCTGGTCATCGACACCAGCGGCCGCAGCATCGGCGACTTCAAGGCGCTGCTGGCGGCACAGCTCGGTCTCGATCGGCGGACCGAGCTTGCGATCACCGTCGTTTCCTTCTCCTATCGGCTGGGATTGCCGCGCGAGGCCGATCTCGTCTTCGATGTGCGCTTCCTGGACAATCCGCATTATGATCCGGCGCTTCGGCCGCTGAACGGCGAAGACGCGCCGGTGGGGAAAAGGATCGAATCCGACCCCGCCTTTGACGGTTTCTTCGAAGGACTGACCGGATTATTGTGGCCGCTGCTGCCCGGCTACGAGCGGGAGGGGAAAAGTTACCTGACGATCGCCATCGGCTGCACCGGCGGCCGGCATCGATCCGTTTATGTGGCGCATCGGCTGGCGCAATGGCTGGAATCGAAGGGCAGGGCGGCAACCTTGCGCCACCGCGATCTCGATCGCGGCGTGGCGGATCTGGCGGCCGACCCCACATCAGGGCAGGCTGCTGCGCCGGCGCGCGAGTTTGGAAGGGGATGATGATCGGTATCGTTTTGGTAACCCATGGACAGCTGGCCAGCGAATTCGTGGCCGCGCTGGAGCATGTGGTGGGAAAACAGACCGGCGTCGCCGCGATCTGCATCGGCCCCGAAGACGATATGGAGCAGCGCCGCAAGGAGATCCTGGCGACCGTTGCGAAGGTCGATCAGGGAAAAGGGGTGGTTCTGCTCACCGACATGTTCGGCGGGACGCCGAGCAATCTCGCGATCTCGGTGCTGGACAAAGCCAATGTCGAAGTGATCGCAGGCGTCAACTTGCCGATGCTGATCAAACTCGCTTCGGTGCGCGGCTCCATGGGATTGCCCGCCGCCGTGACAGCCGCCCAGGAAGCGGGGCGGAAATACATCAACGTGGCCTCGCAACTGCTGAAAGCGAGCGAGTGCTGATCATGGTGGAAGAAGGAGCGCAGGTCGTGAAGGCGACCATCCGGAATCAAAAGGGCCTGCATGCGCGCGCCGCGGCGAAATTCGTGAAGGTCGCCAACGGCTACGACGCGGATATCCGCGTGGTGAAGGGCGAGACCGACGTCTGCGGACGTTCGATCATGGGTCTGATGATGCTGGCTGCCGGCATCGGCTGCGAGATCGAATTGCGGGCGGTGGGGCCGGGTGCTGGGCCGGCGCTGGCTGCGCTGGCCGATCTCATCCATCGGAAGTTCGATGAAGAATGATGGGAAATCCCTAGACCTCAAGGCGGGCGCGGCAAAGCCCAAGCGCCGGCGCAAGCCGCCCGAAGCGGAACGCCGCGAATCCAGCCATCGTGACGGCACGCGTCATCGCGAATTGATCCTAAGCGGCCTCGGCGTTTCCGCCGGAATCGCGGTCGGAGAGGCGCATATCGTCGATATCGGCGCGGTCCAGATCCCCGAATACGATATCGGGGAACATGAGGTCGAAGCCGAACTTTCCCGTTTCGCGGAGGCGCTGGAGAAATCGAATCGGCAGCTGAAGAAGCTGAAGAGCAAGAGCGCCGAATTGCATGGCGCCGCCGCGGAGGAACTCGGCTTCCTGCTGGATGCGCATATGCAGATGCTCTCGGGCTCGCGGGTCATCCGCGGCGTCGAGAATCGGATTCGCCGCGACAAGATCAACGCGGAAGCCGCGGTGCAGATGGCGATCTCCGCGGTGGCGGAAGAGTTCGAGGCGCTCGACGACCCCTATCTCGCCGCCCGGGCTTCCGATGTGCGCGAGGTCGGCAATCGGCTGCTGCGCAATCTGACGAAAACGCCCTACGAAGCCTTCAAGCATCTGCCCGAAGGCGCCATCGTGATCGCAGAGGAACTGACGCCGGCCGATACCGCGCTGCTCGATCCCAAGCGGGTCGCCGGCTTCGCGACGGCGCTCGGCGGCGCGCAGAGCCACACCGCGATCATGGCGCGTTCGCTGGAGATTCCGGCGGTGCTCGGCATTCCCGAATTGCTCACCCGGGCGAAAAGCGGCGACCGGATCATCATTGACGGCCATGCCGGAAAAGTGGTGATCCGCCCGACGCGCGAACGGCTGGACGAATATCAGCGCCGCAGCGCCGAGATCGAGCGCGAGGACCGGCGGCTCGCACGCCTGCGCAACCTGCCCTCGATGACGACGGACGGACGGCGCATCGGGCTCTTCGCCAATCTCGAATTGCCGCGCGAAGTCGAGAATGCGATTCAAGCCGGCGCCGCCGGCGTCGGCCTGCTGCGTACCGAATTCCTCTATATGAATCGCGCCGATTTGCCTTCCGAGGACGAGCAGTATGAAATCCTGCGCGAGATCGTCGAGGGCATGAATGGGCGGCCCGTCACGATACGGACCCTCGACATCGGCAACGACAAACTGGCCCCGGCGTTGAAGCACCATATGGTGGAAACCGCGAATCCCGCGCTGGGCCTGCGCGCGATCCGGCTTTCTTTGCGCGACCGCCCACTGCTCGATGCCCAATTGGGCGCCATCCTTCGCGCCGCCGCCCATGGTCCCGTGCGAATCCTGCTGCCGATGATCTCGCATGTCGGCGAGGTGAAGCAGACCCGTGCCGCGCTTGAACAGGTGGCGCGGCGGTTGAAGCGGCGCGGTGTCAAGCTTCCGCATCTGATACCGCCGCTCGGTGTCATGATCGAGGTGCCGGGCGCCGCTCTCGCGGCCGATGCCTTGGCGCAGTGCTCGGATTTTTTCGCCATCGGTTCCAACGATCTCACCATGTATACGCTGGCGATCGACCGTGGCGAAGAACAGGTGGCGCATCTCTACAATCCGCTGCATCCGGCGGTTTTGCGTTTGATCCAGTTCGCCACCGAGGCGGCTTTGCGCGGGCATATCCCGATCAGCGTCTGCGGCGAGATCGCGGGCGATCCCAAATTCGCGCCTTTGCTGCTCGGCCTCGGCATTCATGAACTCTCCATGGCCGTCGGCAACATCCCGCGCATCAAGCAGCGCATCCGCAGCCTCGACCTCGCCGCCGCGTCGCGCTGCGCCCGCACCATCATGGAGCAGACGGATTCCGGCCGCATCGCCATGCTGCTGGACGATTTCAACGCGCTGGCGCAGTAACCGGGCGTCGCCCCGGAGGTTCCGCAATCCAGCCATAGAGAAGCCGAATTTCCCGGGATGGTACCCAGGCATGAGAACGAATGGGTGAACGGTGATTCGTCGGCTCTTCCGTTTGATCGGTACGTTGGCGGCATGCGCGGCTGCCATCTGCGGGCTTTACGTTTTCACGGCACTGATCCTCGGTTCCATACCCGTCAATCGCGACTTCGCCGCGACGCCCGGCGGCACCGAGATCTTCGTCTGTTCCAACGGCGTGCACACGGATTTCGTGCTTCCGGTTAAAACCATTGACGCGGACTGGCCGGCGGTTTTTCCGTCGCAGGATTTCAGCAGGCCGATCGCGGCTTATGACCATATCGGCATCGGCTGGGGCGATCTCGCTTTCTATCGGGACACGCCGCATTGGCGCGATTTGAAATTCGCGACCGCCTGGAACGCATTGCTGGGCCGCGGCCCTTCGGCGATTCATGCCGAATACCGGCCGGCGCCGCTCCCGGCGGAAAATTGCGCCGGGCTCTCGATCGGTGCTCAGCAATATGTGGAACTCCGCGATTACATCATCACCAATCTCGCGGAAAGCAGACCGGATTTGCCGGCGCGCCTGGCCGCCGGGGGTTATGGAATGCACGACGCGTTCTTTTTCGCGCGCGGGCATTTCAGCCCGGTCATGACCTGCAATGCCTGGATCAATCGCGGCCTCAAGGCGGCCGGATTGCCCAGCGGCATCTGGGCGCCGTTCGAATTTCTGGTGCTGCATCATTTGCACTAAACCGGGCTATCACGGCTGCTAATGGTCGGGGGGCGTTAACCCATTTAAAAAACTGCAATATTTCCGGCCTGACCGGTTCGGCGGCCGGTCTTGCCGGGTGCCGGCCGCCCTGCTATTAGCCTCCCCAGTTTCAGACATCAGGAGAAGCCGGATGGCCGCCGCAGAAAAACCGACGACCCAGGACTACAAGGTGAAGGATATCAGCCTCGCCGAATGGGGCCGCAAGGAGCTCAACATCGCAGAGACCGAGATGCCCGGCCTGATGGCATTGCGGAAGGAATACGGCAAGGCACAGCCGCTGAAGGGTGCGCGCATCGTCGGCTGCCTCCACATGACGATCCAGACCGCGGCGCTGATCGAGACGCTGACCGCGCTCGGCGCCGAGGTCCGCTGGTCCTCCTGCAACATCTTCTCGACCCAGGATCACGCCGCCGCCGCCATGGCGGCCAAGGGCATTCCGGTCTTCGCCTGGAAGGGCGAGACGGAAGAGGAATATTGGTGGTGCGTCGAGCAGACCCTCACCGGCCCGAACGGCTGGAAGCCGAACATGATCCTCGATGACGGCGGCGATCTCACCCAGCTCATGCACGACAAGTATCCCGAGCTGATGAAGGAGATCCGCGGCATCTCCGAAGAGACCACCACCGGCGTCCATCGCCTCTATGAGATGGCGAAGGCGGGAACGCTGAA
>DASYDA010000553.1:0-5647 GCA_036499865.1 Dongiaceae bacterium
TAATTGTCGGCGGCCTCTTCTGGGGTGATCTCGGTGACCACGGCGCCGCGGTGAGGGTAGAAGTCGACCAAGGCCTGGGCCTCGAGCTGGCGCAGGGCTTCCCGGATCGGCATGCGGCTGACCCCGAAAGTCGCCGCAAGATCCTCCTGGCGCAGGGGCGATCCGCCGGCCAGGGCGCCGCTCAGGATCGCCTCCTTCAGCGTGCTTTCGACATATTCCGTGGCGGTGCGGAAGCGCGGTTTTGCTGAATTCACAAGCAGAGCGAGGTCGGGGCGTCTGGCCATATTGAGTGATATGTCGCTTGTCGATTGGATCCAATTTTACTATAGCTATGGTCCTACAGGGACGCAATGACCGGTTTGAGGTTTCAGGCGAAGGTCAAGTTATGGACGTAATTGTATGAATATAAATAATAAAACTGATATTCTTAATGTAACGTCTTGGCCGGCCATCCTGGCGGGTCTGATTGCCGCTGCCGTCGGATACGGCAGTTCCTTCGCCATTGTTCTTCAGGGACTGATCGGGGTCGGAGCGACACCGGGTCAAGCGGCTTCGGGTCTGTTGGCCCTGGGAACGGTGATGGGCCTGGCCGGGATTGTCTTTGCCTTGCGCTACCGCATGCCGATCGCGGTCGCCTGGTCGACCCCCGGTGCGGCGCTGCTCGCGGCCACCGGACCGGACCCCGCCGGCTTCCCCGCCGCTGTCGGTGCCTTCCTTATCGCCGGAGCCCTGGTGGTGCTGGCGGGACTGTGGCGACCTTTCGGTCGAGCTGTCCTCGCCATACCGGCGCCGCTGGCCAATGCCATGCTGGCAGGGGTCCTATTGGGTTTCTGTCTTTCTCCTTTCATGGCCATCGCGGAAGTGCCGGTCCTCGCTTTGCCGGTCATCCTCGCCTGGGTGGTCGTCGGTCGCTTCGCCCGGCTCTATGCGGCGCCGGCCGCCGTGGCGGTCGCGGTCGGCATGCTGGGGTTGAACTGGCTGGGGTTGCTGCCGGCCGGTGCCGCGACCGGTCTCGGCGTGGCTTCGGCCCCGACTCTTCTGCCTCATCTGGAATGGGTGACACCCGCGTTCAGCTGGTCGGCGACGGTGAGCATCGCATTGCCTTTATTCCTAGTGACCATGGCCTCGCAGAATATCCCGGGCTTCGCCGTCTTGCGGGCCAATGGATACGAACCACCCTCGAGCCCGCTTCTCGTCGGCACTGGCATCGGCAGCCTGGTCGCGGCACCTTTCGGCGGGCATGCGGTCAACCTGGCGGCGATCACCGCCGCACTCTGCGCTGGGCCGGACGCGCATCCCCAACCAGAAAAGCGATTCATCGCAGCCGTCGCTTGTGGAAGCGCCTATGTCGCCATGGGTGTGCTGGCACCTTTCGCCGCCGGCTTCATCAGCGCTTCGCCGCCGATCCTGATCGAGGCCGTCGCGGGGCTGGCGCTGCTCGGGGCGTTCGGCTCAGCGACCGCTGCTTTTCTCGCGGCGTCGGCCGAACGCGATGCCGCGCTGGTCACCTTCGCGGTGACGGCGTCCGGATTGTCATATTTTGGAATCGGATCGGCTTTCTGGGGCCTGATCGCCGGCGGCGCCATCCATCTGCTGCATCGTTGGCGGACTCAGTCGGCGCAAGCTTGAATCGCCATGATGTTCGTCACGTTGGGACTTATATCTTAGATTCTCGTTAATAATTTCACATTGAATCGCGTATATGATGCCCTCAAGAGCGGCGAACGGGGCGTTAGAAAAATGAATTGGCTTCGGCTTAGCGGTAGGGTCTTCGGATACCGCGCCTATGCCGCGACCGGAGTGGGGGCGAAGTCGTGAGCCTCGCTCATATCCTTTGCGTTGATGACGACATCGGAAGCCTGACCCAGCTTGGGCAGCAATTGCGCCAAGCCGGCTATGCCGTGACCGCCGCGGCCGGCGGCCAGGCGGCGCTGGATCTGCTGGACACCCAGCGTTTCGACCTCGTCATGCTCGACCTGGAAATGCCGGGCATGAACGGCCTCGAAGTGCTGGAGCGCGTTCGTCGCGGCATTCGCCCGGATGAATTGCCGATCATCATGATGGCCGAACAGGGCGAGGACGACCTCGTGGTCGGCGCTCTCGACGACGGCGCGGACGACTATGTGTCGAAGCCCCTCCATTTGCCGGTCGCCATGGCGCGGATCCGCTCGCATCTCGCGCGCTGCGCCGCCATCGCCGTCGGCAGGAGCGAGCAGGAACGTTTCGCCCTCGCGGTCGCCGGCTCGAGCGACGGCATCTGGGACTGGGTGATCAAGAACGACCAGCTCTATTTCTCGCCGCGCTGCCTGGAACTGCTCGGACTTGACCGGGAGACGGCGCTCAAGAACATGGACGGGTGGGTGGCGTTGATCCATCGGGACGACGTCGACGCCTTCCAACTGGCGCTGCGGAACCATCTCGAAGGCATTTCGCTGGCGTTCCAGATCGAATGCCGGATCCAGCACACGAATATGACGTTCCGCTGGTTCCTGATCCGCGGCACCTCGCTGCGCAGCGAATTCGGCAAGGCCTGGCGGATCGCCGGCTCGATCAGCGACATCAGCGAACGCAAGCTGACGGATTCGATGACCGGCCTGCCGAACCGCATCGTGCTCTATGACCGCATCAATCAGTCCATCATCAAGACCAAGCGGCGCGGCGGCGGCAGTTTCGGCATCATCCTGCTGCAGATCGATCGCTACGAGACGATGCGCGAAGCCTATGGCCAGGCCTTTTGCGACATGGTGCAGAAGGCGGTCTCGCAACGCTTGATGGGAACCCTGCGGACCACCGACACGCTGACCATCATGTCGGAAAACACCATGTGCATCCTGGTCGACGTGATGCGCGACGATACCGACCTCGTTCGCGTCGCAACCCGGGTGCGCACCGCCGCCGAAGAACCGCTCAGCATGGGCGAGGAATCGGTCATGATGACCCTTTCCATAGGCATGGCCCAGGCGCAGCTTCATCATGAACTGGCCGACGAACTGATCAAGGACGCCACGGCGGCGCTGAACAAGGCGCGGGACGAAGGCGGCGGTCAGGAAGTCGTGTTCGATCCGGAAATGCAGCGCCGGGCACGGGACCGGCTGCGGATCGAAGCCGATCTTCACCAGGCGCTGCGCCGGGACGAATTGCTGGTTCTCTATCAGCCGATCGTGGATATGGCGACCGGTTCGCTTGCGGGTTTCGAGGCCCTGGTGCGTTGGCAGCATCCGACGCGCGGCATGGTTTCGCCGATGGACTTCATTCCGATCGCCGAGGAAACCGGCCTGATCATTCCGATCGGTACCTGGGTGCTGCAGCAATCCTGCCGCCAGGCGCGCGCCTGGATCGATGCCGGCGCCGATCCCAACATCTTCGTCAGCGTGAACGTCTCCAGCCGCCAGCTCGATGGGCCTGCGCTGCCGGATATCGTCCGCTCGACGCTCGATACCAATCACCTGCTGCCGCAGCGATTGAAGCTGGAGATCACGGAAAGCGCCGTGATGCGGGATTTCGAGGTGACCCTCGGCTTGCTCAATCGCCTGAAATCGCTCGGCGTCGGCTTGTCATTGGACGATTTCGGGACCGGCTATTCGTCGCTGTCGCTGCTGAAGCGGCTGCCGATCGATACGCTGAAGGTGGACCGCTCCTTCGTGTCGTCGATGGGCGCCGATGCGGCGGGCGTGCGCATGGTGGAAGCGATCCTGCAACTGGCCCGCTTGTTCCGCCTGAAAGTGGTCGCGGAAGGTATCGAACGCAACGAGGAGGCCGAATTGCTGCGCGCCCTTTCCTGCGAATACGGGCAAGGCTGGCTGTTCGGCAAGCCGTTGTCGGTGGAGGCCTGCATGGAGCTCCTGCTCTCCAACCGCCACGAAGCGGTATCGGTCGCGAAGTAGCGGATTCAATGCTGCAGGCAGCCGCTGTTCTGCGCCAAGGCCTGCATCGCTTCGGGAAGTTTGGGCAGCGGCGGGTTCGTCGCGAGCTCGGCATGTGAGCTTGTGCCGGCCGATAAATTCCCAAAAGGCCCGCCGATATGCAGCGGGATGTCCAGCGCGAAAAAGCCGGTGGAATGCGGATCGGACTTGATCGTGAGGTCCATCTGCTTTCGCTTGAGATCGACGCTGCCGCCTCCGGATAAATTCGCCTCGGGCGTTCGCAGCGACAAGGGCTCGATCCGCGCGACGCCGTTCTGAAGCACGGCAACGGCAAGCAGGCAATCAATCGGCGAGCGGCCTTCGCCCTTCCTGAACAGGCTGCGAAGATCTGTGGAGGACTTTTCCAGGAGGTCGCGCGAGACCGTGCCGCGCGTCATCGCGAGCACCGCGCTCCCCTGACCGGTCGAGAGGCCGTCGCCCAAAGTCTTGCCCGTCATGGCTATTGCGACGCGGCCATCCATCTTGCCGCCGATTTCGCCTTGCTGGGCACCGAGCATCGCCGCCAATTGCGCGACATCGGCCCCGGTAAAATCGGCGTCGGCATCGAGATGTGTCGCCCCGGATTGCGGCTCGGCTTTCGCATGGATGGTCGTCGTGGCGCCTGCGAAAGCGAATTGCAAGTTTTCGAGTTCCATCTTGGCCGGTGCAAGCTGTCCGGAAAGCTTGAGATCGGCGAGACGCCAGGTCTTGAATTTGAGGTGGCCCGCGCTGATCCGTGCGGTTAGCGCAGAGGCCTTGGCCCCCGGCAAGTCCAGCGGCGTCGCCCAGATATCGCGCGATTGCGATTGCTTTCCGGCGCCGCCGATCAAACTGTCCAGATCGAGCTCGGCAAAATCGGCGGAAATGGAGATCTGATCGCCGCTGCCGCGCGGTCCTTCCTTCAGCGCCAGGTCTCCGGTCAGGGCATTCTCTGCCAGCTTCCCGGTGATCCCGCTCAATTTCCAATCATCGCCGTCGTGCTTCAAGTCGCCGGTGAGGGAAGCCGGAAAAGTCGCCGGGACCTCCGCATCGAGCGCCTTCATCAGCCGGCCGATGTCATGGCTTTCGACAATCAGCTTTCCCTCGACGCCGTCATAGTCCAGCGGCTGCATGATGGTGCCGCGGAAGTTGATGGTGGTGTTGTCATTGAAGAGCGAGTAGTTCGCAGGAAATGGCTTTCCCCCGTCGCGCATATCGGCAAACGAGGCGGTGCCGGCTTTCAACTGCATCGCTTGATCGTTATAGGCACCGGTCGCGGAAACAGCGACCGGTTGATCGTCGGCGGATGTCGAGATCAGGATCTTCGCCAGATCGATCTTCAAGATCTTCCCGCTGCTGGTTCGATAATCGATATCCATCCCATCCAGTGTCCCATCGATGATGGTGGGAAACTCGGTGCGGTTTTTCGGAATGAGGGCGATATGGCCGAAAGAGGGCGCGGAGCCGCCGCTTTCGAACTTCCAATTGCCGACACCATCCTTGCTGCGTTCCAGGATCATCGACAGTTTCGAGACCCGGAGTTGGTTGTATTGCAACACGCCACGGAGCAGCGGCTTCACGGCAATGAGGGCGGTGGCGCTTTCGATGGTGAGCATGTCGGGGCGCGAACCCCAGGATGCATTCGGAAGATGCAGGTCGTGCATTTCGACCCGGATGGGATCGCCCAGTGATATCTCCAGCGAACCGATCTTGAGTGCGCGTCCCAGCGACTTCGAGGCCTCGCGTTCGACCAGCGCATGCAGATC
>DASYDA010000554.1:0-18387 GCA_036499865.1 Dongiaceae bacterium
GGATTGATGTAGCGCGGAAGGATCTTTGCTGCGGCGAAGCGCTCCAGGGCGGCCGGGAATTCGAAGGGGGTGCTCGGATCGACGGCGTCGCCGCCATAATCCTTGGTTTCCGCGCCGGGCTTCAGCTTGCTCTCGATGCCGCGCAGCATGCCCGCCAGCACCGCCGCGACCACCAGATAGGGATTGGCGCCGGCGCCGGCGACCCGGTGTTCGATGCGCCGCGCATCGTCATCGCCCGCCGGAATCCGGAAGGCGACCGAGCGGTTGTTGTGCCCCCAGCTCGGTGTGATCGGAACGTTGTGGCCCGGCTGGTAGCGGCGAAAGCCGTTGAGATCGGCGCCGAAGAGCGCCATGGATTCCGCCATCGCCGCCTGCAGGCCGCCGATCGCCTGCAGCATCAGCGCTTCGCCCCCGATCTTAGCCACTTGGCCGCCGAAGGCGTTCCCGCCCTTGCGATCCACCAGGCTGACATGGATATGCATGCCGCTGCCGGCGGCATCGAGAAACGGCTTCGCCATGAAGCTCGCTTGCTGGCCATCGACCCGCGCCGCCGCCTTGATGACGCGCTTCAGCAGCACCGCGTGGTCGCAGGCGGCGACCGCGTTGGCCTGGTGCTTCAGATTGATTTCGAACTGGCCCGGCGAATATTCGGTGATCGCCGCCGAGGCCGGGATGTTCTGCGCTTTGGCATAGGAAACGACGCGGCGGATGAAGGCGCCATAGGCATCGAGATCGTCGATGCTGTAGGGCTGTTTCGAGGTTTCCGGCAGGCCGGTGATGGGGTTGCGCACCGGCACCGGCAGGCCATCCGCGTCGCGATCTCTTCCAAACAGATAGAATTCGAGCTCCACCGCCACGACCGGCGTCAAACTGAGCTTGGCGAAATGCTGCAAAGTGCCGGCCAGGGCCGCGCGCGGGCAATAGCGCGACGGCTTGCCGGCATTGCGATCGACCACGGGATCGGTCATCTGCAAAAGAATCTGCGCCGTGGGCTCTTCGGCCCAGGGCACCGGCGCCAGCAATCCCGGGATGGGATGCGCCGAGCCGTCGGGATCGCCCAAAGCTTCCGAGCGGCCGCCGGGATCGAGATCGTCGCCGGTCGGATCCAGGAACAGCATGCAGCGCGGCAGTTCCAACCCGGATTTCCAGATCTTCCCCGCCTCGCCGACCGGCAACCTTTTGCCGCGCAGATTGCCGTTGATGTCGTGCAGGAAGGCATCGACATGCACGATATCCGGATGCCGCTTCAGGAAGATATCGAAGGCGGTGGCTGTGGCTTTGGCCAAGATGGGGTTCCCGGATCGGTGAAATCGGAGCGAAGCTAGGGGATCGGTTCATGGGGATCAAGCCGGTGAGGATCGCAAGCACCCCATCCTCAAGCCCCACCTACGTGATTGCGCAGGCGCGAACCGAATCATTGGCGGCTTCGTTTACTATTTGCAACGCAGCGGGCGTCGCCCGCATCGAGGGAGAATGGAAATGCCGCAGGAAAACAACAGGGTAGCCCTGGTCACCGGCGCGTCTCGCGGCATCGGCGCCGCGGTCGCCCAGCGCCTGGCGAAAGACGGTTTCACCGTGATCATCAATTATGCCGGCGATGCCAAACCCGCCGAGGCCCTCGCGCGCGAGATCGAAAGCAAAGGCGGCCGCGCCTTGACCGTCAAGGCCGATGTCAGCAATCCCGCGGCGGTGCAGAAGATGTTCGAGACTGCGGAGACCGCGGTCGGCGGTATCGATGTGCTGATCAACAATGCCGGGATCATGACCCTCGGCAATCTCGGCGAGGTCGCCGATGCTGATTTCGATCGTCAGATCGCGGTCAATCTCAAAGGCACCTTCAACACGCTGCGCGCGGCGGTGAAGCATCTCCACGACGGCGGCCGGATCATCAACTTCTCGTCGAGCGTGGTCGGGCTGCTGATGCCGACCTACGGCGTCTATGCCGCCACCAAGGCCGCCGTCGAGGCGATGACCAGCATCCTCGCCAAGGAATTGCGCGGCCGCAACATCACCGTCAATGCGGTGGCGCCGGGGCCGACCGCGACCGATCTCTTCCTACACGGCAAGCCGCAGGCGACCATCGACCATCTGGCGAAGATGGCCCCGCTGGAGCGGCTCGGCAAACCGGAAGACATCGCCGCGACGGTGGCTTTTCTCGCCGGTCCGGATGGCGGCTGGGTCAATGGCCAGGTTCTTCGCGCCAATGGCGGCATCATTTGATGAAAAGAAGCATTCTCGAATCGCTCCTGACAGTATGGTGTCAGGAGCGATAGTTTAGGCGCATAGTCTTCCTATTCTCGGTGGAGACTGCCGATGCGCCGGGCCCAGAGATTGTTCGACATCATCCAGCATTTGCGCCGGCGACGCTTGGTGCGCGCCTGCGAGCTCGCCGAAAAGCTGGAGGTTTCGGAGCGCACCATCTATCGCGACATCGCCGAATTGATGGCGAGCGGCGTGCCGGTGGAAGGTGCGCCCGGTCTCGGCTATGCCTTGCGCGGCGGGTTCGACATGCCGCCGATGATGTTCGATTCCCAGGAGATCGAGGCCCTGGTTCTGGGTGCGCGCATCGTCGAATCCTGGTCCGATCCAGGTCTGGCCGAAGCGGCGGGCCAGGCTTTGGCGAAGATCGAGGCGGTGCTGCCCGAGCATCTGCGGCGGCAGCTTTCGGAAACCGCACTTCTGGCGCCGGGCAAACACTATGCCGAGGCGCTTTCCGTAGATCCGGCGGAACTGCGCCGGGCCCTGCGCCACCGGCTGAAGGTCGCCTTCCGCTATCGCGACGGCAAGGCCACCGAGAGCGAGCGGCAGGTCTGGCCGCTGGCACTCGCTTTCTATGGGCCCGTCTGGCTGCTGGTCGCCTGGTGCGAGCTGCGCGAGGATTTCCGCGCCTTCCGCCTGGATCGCATGCAGGATCTCGCGATTCGCGGCGACAAGTACCGCGCCGAGCGTGGCAAGACCCTCAAGGACTACCTCGCGACCCAGCTCTCGCCGCAGCCCCAGTAACGGTTCACGCCGCGGCGAAACGAAGACACTTGCGCGCAGCATGTGCCTTCTGTCCTATTGCTGCAGTGCAGTCATCCAATTCTCGCATGGGACGCGCGCTTTCTTGTCAATTGTTGCAGCGCAACATGGTCGCTATGTTCCTGACGTCAGGGGAATGGAAGGTGTGCAATGACTGATATTTCAATTCGATCGCTGAAAGGCGAGCTTTCTACCCCCCTCTCCGGCGGTTTCCTCGCGGGTATCCGCTCCTTCTTCTCGATGCTCGACGCAGCCTGTGCTTGCTCGTCGGCGATTGAAGACGGCCGGACGCCCGATGCTCGGGATCTGCGCCAGCTCGGAATCGACCCCAAGACTTTCCCGGCGCCGCGCGCGCGATAACGACGCGCAAAGCCGGGATTGAGCCACCTGCCTTTTGCATCCGGTCACGGATGTACTGACGGATGCTAAGGCGGGGTCGGTTGAGGGGGACTACTCCCGCCAGAACGGGCGGCGCGATTCGAAGTTGACCTCCATACGGCTGAGGCCGATATCGCGCAAGCTGTGGTCGGAGAGCAAAGCCAAGGTCCGGCGCTGACGTGCGCGTTCGGACCAGCCTTGCAAGATCGACCAGACGAATTTCGCGGCGGTCCAGACTGCGAAGACGAGCGTGTTCCGCGCGCGGCGATGAACGATTTGATTCCAGGTTTGGCTCCGCATGGTGACACCTCTCGATTATGTCACACGGAGTCTACGCGCCCTCTACTGACAGCATAGTGTCAGGAGGAATGCGGCGTTCCTGAGGCAGCCGTTATTCCGCGTTATTCCTCTGGAAATCCGGCGAGACGCATGCCGTCGAGGAAGTCCTCCAGGTCCGAAGATTCGTAATATGGCTCGCGGGTCGCCCAACCTCTGACGGTGATGTCCGGACGGGCCATCATCACCTTTCGCGCCAAAGCGCGGGCTTCGCCGATGGCCCCGGTCTTGGCCTTGCAGATCGCCACATAGATATCGTCGAAAGGCAAAGGCGGCTGCACCTTGGCGAAAGCTTCCACAGCCTCGTCGGGACGGCGCGCGGTGATCAGCGCCAGGCCCATCTCATGCCAGATCCAGGCATTGCGGGTGGGATTGAGGCGCAAGGCCTGACGGATCCAGTCGATCGCCTCTTCCGATTCGCCGAGATATTTCTTGAGCGCGCCCATCTCCGAAAGCAATTGCGCATCATTGGGATTGAGCTCGATCGCTCTTTCGTAATGCGTCTCCGCTTCGTCGTAGCGGTGGTGATAAAGCGAAACATAGCCGCGCACGAAATGGCACCAGCCTTCGGCTGGATCCAGCATGACGCCTCGGGCGGCCTCCCGGTCGGCGGCGTCGAGCGCCATCGGATCCTGGTTGCGGAACCAGGTCAGCATCCAGGTATAGGCCAGCATCGCCTGGGCCTGGGCATAGCCCGGCTCAAGGGCGAGCGCCTGTTTCACCAGACTGCGGATTGCGGCATGTTCTTCGCCGCCATGGGTGTAGAGAAGATCCCAGGCCTTCAGCGCATAGTCATAGGCGACGAAATTGTCGGCGCGTTTGCGGCGGCTCTTTTCCAGCCAGTCCGCTTCCATGCGGTCGGGAAGTGCCGCGACGATGTCGCTCGTCAGCGCATCCTGCATGCGGAAAAGATCGTCTTTCTCGAATTCGCGCCGGCTGGTCCAGATCGTGCGGCCGGTCTCCGCGTCGGAGAGCCGTATATTCAAGCGAAGCCGGCTGGCGCTCTGCCAAAGGCTGCCGGTCAAGACATAGCGCACGCCGAGCCGCCGCCCGACTTCGGTGGGATCGGCATTGTCGCTGCGATAGGCGAAGCTCGCATGACGCGCGATGACCAGAAGTGCGCGAAAGCGCGAAAGATCGATGATGATGCTCTCGGCAAGGCCTTCGGCGAAATAGAGCTGGTCCGCATCGCCGGTACGGTTTTCGAAAGGCAGGATCGCGATCGACGGCCGCTGCGGCAAAGTCAGCGTGTTGGGCTCCAAAGCACGCGGCGGCCGGCCGGTGGCCAACCGGAAGACCTCGACCGGCTGGGCGATATTCTTCAGCCGGCGCTCGCCGAGGCTTTCGAAGGCAAGCGCGGTTTCGGTCAGCGTGTCCATGACCCGGCGTGAGATCGCCAGGCCGCCCGGTTCCGATATCCCTTCGAGCCGCGAGGCGATATTCACCGTATCGCCGAAGATGTCTTCGCCCTGGGCGACGATTTCGCCGACATTGACGCCGATGCGAAATTCGATGCGGCGTTCCGGGTCGATCGCCGTGTTGCGCTCGGCGATTTTGCGCTGGATCTCGACCGCGCAATTGACGGCGCTCGGCGCCGCGCCGAATTCGGCCAGCACCGCATCGCCGGCGATCTTGACCACCCTTCCGCCCGCCTCCTGGATCATCGGCTCCATGACGGCGCTGAACATGTTCTTCAATGCGGAGATGGTGCCGATCTCATCCGCGCCCATCAGGCGGCTGTAGCCGGCCACGTCGGCGGCGAAGACTGCAGCCCGCCGGCGATCGAGCGTGATCGTCAGATTGCTCATGGTCGATCCTGCCGAGCCTCTATTCCCAAGCGTTCCTGCCCCCGCAGCACCGCAGCCAGAAAGCTGACGCGTTGGTAACGTGTTCGCTCCCGGGGGTAAAGTGTCAGCTGGCCGCAGTCACGCCGATTTGCCGTCCAGTGCAGAGGCGAGGGCCGCGGCCGTGCGGTTGATATGGTGCTCCAGCATTTCGACCGCACCCGCCACGTTCCCGTTGCGGGAGAATTCCACCAGATCCTGGTGGTCGCGATAGGCCCGCTCCCGGTCCCGCGCGAGGGAATGTTCAAGTCGGAGATAACGATCAAGACTGTCGTGGATCCGTTTCAAGAATTTCAGCGATAGCGGCCGGCCGGCCGGCCGATAGAGCGTCTCATGGAAGCGCCAATTCAGCTCGCCCCAATGGCTGAGATCCGCCAGATTCCGGGACTCATCGATAATCGCATCAAGCTGGGCGAAATTGGCTTCCTGCATGCGCGGGATGGCTTCGCCGAGCAGCCATCCTTCGAGCCGCACGCGCAGCGCAAAGAGCTCCGCCGCCTCCGCGGGGGAAAGTGTCGAGACGACCGCCCCCTTATGGGGTTCGATGGTGACGAAGCCCTCGGCCTCGAGCTGCTTCAGGGCTTCGCGCAACGGAATGCGGCTGACGCCCAGTTCCTGGGCGATCTGCTCCTGGCGGATCGGCTGCCCGGCTTTCAACTCGCCGGAAAGGATCCGCTGCCGTAGGATTTCCGCGGCCTCGGCGGCAATGGTGCGGCGTTCGATCGGTCGGTTCATGGCGTTCCGTGTATCACGGCCCGATGCCGGTTGACATCCTCCGTCTGTACATTTTATACAATATCCAGTCTCGCGAACTTTGGCAACCGGAAGGAAAGTGCCATGAGCAAGAAGGCCTGGTCGGGGATTTACCCGGCCGTCACCACGCAATTCAAGAAGGATGAGAGCCTCGACATCGAGGCGACGCAGCGCGAGGTGGAGGCGCTGCTGAAGGCCGGCGTCCATGGCCTGATCATGCTGGGCACGGTGGGCGAGAATTGCTCATTGACCGCCGAGGAGAAGCGCAAGGTCCTGAGCGCCACCAAGGAAACCGTGCATGGTCGGGTGCCGGTTGTCTCCGGCGTCGCCGAATATTCGACCGCCCTCGGCAGCCAGTTCGCCAAGGATGCCGAGAAGATCGGCATCGACGGGCTGATGGTCCTGCCCGGCATGGTCTACAAGGCCGATGCCCGCGAAGCCGTGCAGCATTTCAAGACCGTGGCGCGCGCCACCGGCCTGCCGATCATGATCTACAACAACCCGCTGGTTTACGGCGTCGATGTGAAGCCGGAAGGCTTCGAGCAATTGGCCGGCGAGAAGAACATCATCGCCATCAAGGAATCCTCCGACGATCCGCGCCGCCTGACCGATCTCCACAACGCGCTCGGCGACCGCTATATCCTGTTCTGCGGCGTCGATGACCTGGTGCTGGAAAGCGTGGTGCTCGGCATCGACGGCTGGGTCTCCGGCCTGACCGATGTCTTCCCGGAAGAATCCATTGCCTTGTGGAACGCGGCCATGGCCGGCCGCTTCGACGAAGCCCGCGCCATCTATCGCTGGTTCACCCCGACGCTTCACCTCGACACGCATATGAAGCTCGTCCAGTACATCAAGCTCGGCCAGCAGGTGGTCGGCCTCGGCACCGAATGGGTCCGCGCCCCGCGCCTCATCCTCGAGGGCGAAGAGCGCAAGCGCATCATCGGCCTCTACGAGACCGCGATCACCAGCCGCCCGAAGCTGAAGAAAGCGGCGGAGTAGTTTCGGGGGTCGCTGTCGGATATCGAGCGACCCCTCACCCCGTCCCTCTCCCTCAAGGGGAGAGGGGGCGCTGCGTCAGGAGTCTTCACAACTTCTCACGGCAGATTAGCCGCAACAGCAGAACACGGATTCGCTGAACCCCCTCTCCCCTTGAGGGAGAGGGTAGGGGTGAGGGGTCGCTCCGCCCTTACCCAACCTGGCCCTACACGTCTTCGTCCTTCAGCGCGGGCATGGTGATCTCCTTCACGCAAGCCGCCGGCGAGAGGTCGAGGATGCAGCGGATCATGGCGATAATGTCCTGAACCGGCATGCGCCGGCTGCGATGGCGCTTCAGTGCCGCCGCGGCGCCCTCTCCATAGCCGATATCGCTGGCGATCGAGCCCGGCGAGAGGCAGGTGACCGCGATGCCGTCCTTGCGGAAATGCTGCCGCAAGGCCTGGCAGGCGCCGCGCAGGCCGAACTTCGCGGCGCTATAAGCGACCGCGGTCATGTCGCCGTTGTCGAGCCCGTTGGTCGAGCCGATGGCGACGATCTTCGCATTCTTCGCGCGGCGGAACTGCGGCGCGAAGCCGCGCGCGAAAGCGAGGAAGGACCGGAGATCGACGTCGAGGATCTCCGCGATCTCGTCGTCATGCATCGCTTCGAAACTCGCTTCGTCCCAGATCCCGGCGACATGGATGAGCGCGTCGACCGGAACGTTGCCCATCTGCTTGCGGGCACTCTGCACCGAACCCAGTTCGCAGAGATCCGCTTCGATCCAATGCCGCTTCACCCGGCTTTTGCGGTCCAACCAGTCCGGCCGTGACCGCGCGAGGCCGAACACCCGGTCACCGGCACACGGCAAGCCTTCCACCAGGGCCGCGCCGAGGCCGCGACTGGCGCCCAGAATGAGCAGATTGGCCATGCGCTAGTTCCGATGCGCGGTCTCGAGCGCGTTGGAAAGATCGGCCAGCAGATCCTCCGCGTTTTCCAGGCCGACCGAGAGCCGCAGCAAGTCCATCGGCACCGGCGAGCCTTCGCCCTCGATGCTGGCGCGATGCTCGATCAGGCTCTCCGTGCCGCCGAGCGAGGTCGCCCGTTTCCAGATCTCGACCGCGGCGGCGGTGCGGATCGCGCCGCCCTCGCCGCCCTTGACGCGAATCGAGAGCATGCCGCTGAAGCCGCCCTTCATCTGTTTCGCCGCCAAGGCGTGGCCGGGGAAATCGCTGAGGCCCGGATAGAGCACGCTCTCGACCCAGCGGTGCCGGCGCAAACCTTCCGCCAGCTTCTGCGCCGAGGCGCAGGCGCGCTCGACGCGGGGAAACAGCGAGCGCATGCCGCGCAGCAGCAGCCAGGCCTCGAACGAGCCGATGATGCCGCCGAGCGTGCCGCGATTGCCGGCGACGCCTTGCCAGAAGGCGTTGTCGATGTTGTTGGTCACCAGCGCGCCGGCGCAGATATCGGAATGGCCGTTGAGATATTTGGTGGCGGAATGCATGACGATATCCGCGCCCAAGGTCAGCGGCTGGCTGAGCACCGGCGTCGCCACCGTGGAATCCGCCGTCACTTTCGCGCCGGCCTTATGGGCGATCTCCGCCACCGCGGCGATATCCGTGATGGTCCAGAGCGGATTGGAGGGCGTCTCGATCCAGACCAGCTTGGTCTGGCCTGGACGGATCAGCGCGCGGAAGGCGTCGAGATCGGTCATGTCGACGAACTCTACCTGCAGACCCCAGGCGGTGGCATAGGTCGAGAGCCATCGCCGCAACGACCAATACATGTTCCGCGCGGCGATGACGTGATCGCCGGGACGCAAAGCAAGGAACACCGCGGTCGCCGCCGCCATGCCGGAACTGAGCAGCAGCGCCTTCTTGCCGTTCTCCAGCTTCGCCAGCAGTGCCTCCGCCTGGTCGAAGGAGGGATTGTCGTCGCGGATATAATCCCGTCCGTTGCGGTACTGGTTGTCCGGATCGCGCAAATGGGTACTCGACATATGAATGGGCGGGCTGACCGCCTTGGTCGCATCGTCGATCCATCCCAGTCCCTGCGCCGCAAGCGTGGAGGGCTGCCAATTCGAGTCAGACATGATTTTTAGTTTCCTGTTGATGATCCGTTATTCGTCCTGCGCCGCGGGGATCCACCATTCCTCGCCGCGCACCGTGCTCACATATTCCGGCCAGCGCTGATCGACGGGCGCCCGGAAATCCCGGGGCAATTGCGGCGCGATCCAATGGGTCCCGCGGATTCCGCCGCCGGTGCGCTCATTGAACTCGGCCTTCGCGGCGGCGAGCAGATCGGGCTTGGTCATCAGATCGATAATGGTGGTGCCGATGGTCTTCGCCGCGACGTCGATCATGGGATCGATGCAGGAGGCGATGCCGCCCAAAGCGTTCAGGGCCCAGTCCGGATAATGGAAGCCGCGCGGCGCCTTCAGCATCGGGCGACCGATATAGAAGCGCGCCGTCGGGCAGTGCCAGCAATATTCGGTGTAATCGTCCGAGGTCGAATTGACCTGGCTCGGCGGCAGGTTCCGGCGCAGCAGACGTTCCGCTTCCTCGGGTTCGATCAGCCGTTCGATCGCATCCAGGAAGGGCCGCTCCATGGGTTCGAGACCGAGCTCGCGCTGCACCGCCTGAGCGGACGCGACCGCCTCCGCTCCCCAGCGCGGCGCGCCGACTTGCTGGAGATTTTCGAACACCGCTTTCGCCATCACATGATTGGGGAGACCCGGCCTCGAGCGGCTGACCCAGATGCGCCGCCACTTGCAATGCGCGGCCTTGGCCGCCGCCTCGGCATTGTTGTCCAGCACGCGCAGCACCTGCTCCGCCATGCCGAGATCCGGCACCCGCCAGATATATTGGATCTGCGCAACATGGGCCGGGAGATTGTCCGCCGTCGCCTGGCCGGCGGTCAGGATCGCTTCCGAGATCGACCAGCCCGTCGTGAAGGGCAGGATCGAGGCCTGCAACTGCTTGGTCAGCCCGAACATGGTGAAGAGCGCGTCATTGGCGCCGGGCGCGCGGGCGGAAATATGCGACGCAGGGATTGGGCTTGAGGAATCCGCCGAGCCCCAATATTCCGGCTCGTCGCATTCGAAGCTGTAGATGCAGAGATAGGCGGCGCCGCAATGCGTGTCCCAGCGCACGGTATTGCACAGCGGCAGCATATAGGTGGGGTGGAAGCTGATCGCGGCGTCGAGGCCGTCGTAATAGCCTTTCGCCGCATGAACCGGTTTGGAGAGTCGCAGCTTCTCTGCACATTCGCCGAAGAAGCGGATCGTGCCTTTGATCTTGTGCTTCTCCATCGCGGCCTTGGCAGCCAGCACACCACCCAGGGCGGAAACACCCAAAGCGGAATGCGGATCGGTATGGCCGGGTGCGTATTTGCTCAAGCCCGGCCGCGGGCCTTTGCGCGCCGCCGCGACCTGGCAATTGCCCGGCACCGCGTCATATTCCGCGTAAGCGGCGATCACCGGGCCATCCCCGTTCTCGAAGGTGGCGGAGAAGGCGGTCGGCATGCCGCCGCTTCCCGCTTCGACCTGGAAGCCTTCCTTGGCCAGGCGATCGACATACCAGGCGGCGGATTTGTATTCGCGCAAGGCGGGTTCGGCATAATGCCAGATGACCTGGTTCCAATCCGACAACGCGCGCCGGTGATCCTCCACCCATTCGAGAACCAGGGATTTCGCATCATCGCTTGGCTGTTGCGCCATCACACCGTCCCCAACGCATTTTGTTCTTGTGCCTCACCAATTCGAGGCTGTCAGCCTTTTGCGATGAGGGGCAGTCTTTCCGCGATCTGGCCCGCGTCTTCCAAGGCGCGATCGGGCGCGGTCTCCAGGATCGGCATCCGTTCGAATCCGACCTGATGTTCACGCGCGGCGCGGCAGGCTTGCTCCACTTCCCCGCTTCGAATGGTGTCGATGAGCGCACGATGGCTATCCGCGATCTCCAGCAGATTCCCGCTGGTCACCAGCAAAGTGGCTGTGGTCCGGATGCCGATGCCGAGAGATTTCCAGACCGAATACAGCAGCTCGTTTTTCGCGGCCTGCACGATGACCTCATGAAAGGCCTCGCTATGCGCCGCCATTGCATCGCGATCCTCGCGCAATGCGGCTTCATGCATCGCCGCCAGTTCCGTCTCAAGCCGTTCCAGGTCCGCGGCCGCCATCGGGACTGCGGCACGGGTCGCGCTTTCCTCGAGGGCGCCACGCACCGTGTAGAACTCCAGCAGGCCCTGTTGCCAGAAATCCCGCACGAAGGTGCCGCGATGCGGCGTCGCCGCCAGGAAGCCGATCGCTTCCAGCTCCCGCAAGGCCTCGCGCACCGGGGCCTGGCTGGTGCCGAACTCGGCGGCGATCTTCAATTCCACCAGCCGATCGCCCGGCCGCAATGTGCCGGAGATGATGCGCTCGATGATGGATTCCTTGATCCGGTGCCGCAGCGGCAAACGCTTGACGGTCATGGCGCAGTCCTTCCCTGATGGCCCTCGCGGCTTGCGAGACAGGCGACATTCGACCGGTACGATCGCCTTGGCCGAGGCCGCCTTGTTCCTGACCCTAACTGATCTTGCGGCACGCCCTCAAGCCGGTCGGAAAACCTTGGAGGATCCCGCTTCATCGCGCCGAATCAAGGCGTTGCAGGATGTGGCCGCGAATCGGCCGAACGGTGTGGCGCGGATGCGACAGAAAGATCCATTTCCGTGCGATGGATGAATAGCCCGCCATTCGACCTTGCCGAGCGGCGGGCGGCAAAGGCACGATGCTGTACAGGAATAGCGCGTCCGGACACTCGCCCGGACGTTTGCCGCGGCATTCGCCCCGGCATTCGCCCTGGAATTCGGAGGGGGATCGTCTTGAACGCCATGTCTCGAGAGCACAGAGCCGCGGAGTTGAAGCGCGCGGCGGCGGATTATGCCTTGGCGCGTGACGCGAGCACGCGCCGGGACGCGACGGTGACGGTGTTGCGCAGCCTGTGGGAGATCGCCGCCTCCGACGGCGCCCCCGTGGAAGCGCTCGCCGTGGTGAACAAGCTCATCCAGGCGCTGGAAGCGCTGAATTCAGGCGATACGCCGGCCTTGCTGAAGCCATCCAGCCATGAGAACGGCGAGCCCCGCCAGACCGCTGCCACCGCCGATTTGGCCTTGGCCGCCGCATTGGTGGATGCCCTCAACGAGTTCGAAAAGATGCCGATCCAGGAAGCGATCGACTATGTGGCTGCCAAGCGCGGCTTGCGGCCGGCCACCCTCAAGAGCGTCCGCCAGAAGCTGAAGTCGAAGACCTCGAATGACCCCGGCAGCAAGCATTACCAAACCGCGCTGGCGACGATCGCGGCGCAATCCGACCCGATCCGCGCCATCCGCGCACAGCTCATGAAGTAACGCGTCAGGATATAGCGCCGGCCGATCCGGACGGGGGCTCAGTTGGCAACGAAGGCTCGCCGGTTGAGATCCGCGGTGGTCACAACGACCTTGCCCACGAAATCGACCACGCCGACTTCGTATTTCCTCCGCACCATGGCCGCGATGAAAGGCCGATGCTCCTCGAACAAGGCGAGCAGTTCCTCCATGCTCGCACCGTCGCGATTGCCCAATTGTTCCAGGGCACGGCGGCTGATCGAGCAGATCAACGGCTTTCCATCATACTGCGCCTCGAATTCGATCGTGGCCTTCGAACGGTCGTGCAGACATGACGGTGAAACGAGTTGAAACGACATTCGATCCTCCCTCATCTTTTTTAGCGGCGATCCCCGCGCTAGCTCCGACCGCGCCCGGTCCTATGGGAATCATGGGAACTGAATCGGACGACCGCAATAACCGCTGGGCGTGAAATATTTGCACACGCCGCTGTGGCGCTTTCATGACGGCACTTTTCCTCTTCCCTGTCACGGGAGGATTCAGGGTTATGTGCCAAAGGCTTATGCGCCTACTTCTGGAACAAAACCGTCGCAAAGCGATTTAATCGGGACGTTTCGGAAACCGCCTGTCCCCTCGCCCGAGGTAGATCAGGCGGATTGGCCGGGGGATGGGGGCCAAGCGAATGAGCAATCGTCTATTGCAGAGAGAAGAACGGCGCCCCTGGGAAGGGTGGTGCCCCTGGCCGGACTCGAACCAGCACGGATGTGATCCACCTGATTTTGAGTCAGGCGCGTCTACCAATTCCGCCACAGGGGCAAGGCAAGCGGCGACCAACCGGCCACCGTGCCATGGCCGGGAAGCCCTTGATCCGACAGGTGATCCAGTGCTTCCCCGGCAACGCGGCGCATCATAGCGAAGCCGGCGGACAAGGCAAGCGGCCGAGGGATTTGGGCGATCGTGGTCCAGGATTTGAGAAAAATGCCGGAATAATTGGAATAGATTTGTTTTTATATTTGGTTTTATTCAGTAAATACTTTTAATATCATGATAACTAATTGATTTTATTGGGAACTATATTGAGAGGCGGCGCGTTTTATTATATAGATCGGATGCGGCGCGCCGTCGCAGCGGTATTTACCGAAGGTGAGTAACTTGGATTCAGGGGTGATCGCTTTGACCTATCTTTCCCAGGCCGATGTCGAGAAATTGGCGCGAGACCCCTCTCCCGCTGCGCGTTCCGCGACCATGCTGAGGGTCGGCGAAGTCCTGGCCAGCGGCATCGTCGGCCCGGAAGAGCGGCAGATCGCCTATGCCATCATCGATCGGGTGCTTCCCGAGGCCGAGCTCGAGATCCGCGCCCAGCTCGCCAAGTTCCTGAAAGGCGTGAGCTGGATCGACCATGACATCGCCATCCGGCTGGCCAATGACGTGATCGAGGTCGCCGAGCCGGTCCTGGCCGAATCCCTGGCGCTCAGCGATCTCGACCTGCTTGAGGTGATCGAACGCCACTCGATCGGCCATGCCCGCGCGATTTCGAAGCGGCGCAAGCTCAGCGTGCCGCTGACCACCGCCCTCATCAAGACCGAGGACGAGGTCTGCGTGCTTCGGGTGGCGGCGAACGACAATGCGGAGGTCGACTCGGTCTCGCTGCATCGGCTGCTCGATCGCTTTTCCGAGAACTCCAATGTTGTCGAAACCGTCGGCCAGCGTCCCCTGCTGCCCCTGGCGATCGCCGAGCGGCTGACCGCGATCGTCGGCGGCCGGGTGCTGCAGAAACTGATCGAGCGCTACGAACTGCCGGCGCATCGGGTGTCCCGGCTGATCCAGCATGGCCGCGAACACGTTCTGCTGACCAGTTTCGCGCTCGACCAGTCGGCCGACGAAACCCGCGAGCTCGTGGATCGCCTGGCCGACAACCGCCTGTTGACCACCAGCCTCGCCATGCGGGCGCTGTGCCTGGGAAACTTCACGTTCCTGATCCCCGCTTTGGCGCTGCAGGCGAAAATCCCGAGCCGCAATGTGCGCCTCTTGATCGCCGATGAAAGCGGCCGGGGCGCCGAACGCCTGTTCGAACATTGCGGTTTCGAGCCGCGGCTGAAACCGCTGTTCACCCGGCTGATCGAGTTGTCGCGCAACGTGCGCTCGCGCCGCTTCGGTTTCGCGCCGGCCGGCTGGCGCGCGGAGGTCCTCGAGGTGCTCGATCAGGAACTTGGCGGGCCAAATCCCGACCAATCCTTCGATCAGCGGGTGACCGAGGCGCTCATGCGCTTTGAAACGACCTCGAATGGCCGCGGCCGCGACGTTTCTTCGGCCCGGAGCGCCACGGCATAGTCTCCCCGCCGGCCAGAGAGAGCCCTGCTTTAGCCGCATTCTGCCGCCATAACAGTACCTTGGAAGGGATTCGCGCCGCGCCGCGAATCAGCTAAAAGGCGTTCATGGCTGGATCACGATCGAAACCGGAACCACGGAAGCCCGAAACGCGGAGGCCGGAAGCACGCAGGCCGGAAAAGCGGGGCGGGGGCAGGCGGCGGCTTATCCTGGGAACGGCAAAATGGGGGGCGGTCGGCGCGATCTGGGGCGCTTTCGCCATCCTGCTGTTCCTCGGCTGGTGCGCTTATGGTCTGCCGGATGTCAGCAGCCTCAACGACATCAAGAAACGCCCCAGCGTCACCCTGATTGCCGCCGATGGCAGCCTGATGGCGAGCTATGGCGATCTCTACGGCGAATTCGTCCATCTCGATCAGATGTCGCCCGACATTCCCGCTGCGGTGATCGCCACCGAGGACCGGCGGTTCTACACGCATATGGGCCTCGATCCGGTCGGGCTGCTGCGCGCGCTCTACGTGAATCTGCGCGCCGGGGGGCTGGTGCAGGGCGGCAGCACCATCACCCAGCAGGTTGCGAAGAACGTCTTTCTGACGCCGGAGCGCTCGCTGCATCGCAAGGGCCAGGAGCTGTTGCTGGCGCTCTGGCTGGAGCACAGCTTCACCAAGAACCAGATTCTCGAACTCTATCTCAACCGGGTCTATTTCGGCTCGGGCACCTATGGCATCGATGCGGCCGCCCGCCGCTATTTCGGCCGGTCGGCGAAACAGGTCACCATGATGCAGGCGGCGATGCTTGCCGGCATGCTGAAAGCACCCTCGCGCTACAACCCGATCAGCGATCCCGCGGCCGCCACGACGCGCGCCAAGCTGGTCCTGCAGAACATGGTGGCGGCCGGCTTCGCCAGCGAGTCCCAGACGGACGAGGCGGCCAGCAGCTATGCAGCCGCGCAGAACAACGCGCCGCCGGCGCAGGTCGGCCGCTATTTCTCGGACTGGGTGATGGACCAGGTCTCGGCTTATGTGGGCTATAACGATGCCGATCTCGTGGTACAGACGACGCTCGACCCGCGCGAGCAGGCGATCGGCGAGCGCGATCTTTCGCGCATCATGTTGCAGCAAGGCCCCAAGCAGAATGCCAGCCAGGCAGCCTTGCTCGCATTGACGCCGGATGGCGCGGTGCGCGCGATGGTGGGCGGCGTCGATTACCAGCTCAGCCAGTACAACCGCACCACCCAGGCGCTGCGCCAGCCGGGTTCCGCCTTCAAGGCCTTCGTCTATCTGACCGGCTTCGAATCCGGCCTGACGCCGGACATGCAATTCAATGACGGGCCGATTTCCATCGGCAATTGGCATCCCGGCAATTTCGACGACAAGTATTTCGGCACCGTCAGCCTGCGCGAGGCCTTCGCGCGTTCACTCAACTCGGTGGCGGTGCAGGTCTCGCAGCGGGTTGGGCCGGCCCGGGTCGTGGAGACCGCGAAGCGCCTCGGCATCTCCTCGCCGCTCGGGGCCGACCCTTCCATTGCGCTCGGCACCAGCGAGACCACCGTTCTGGAGATGACCGCGGCTTACGCGACCTTTGCCAATCGCGGCCAGGGCGTTTTGCCTTATGGAATCACCCGCATCGCGACACGTGACGGAAAGGTGCTTTACCAGCGCAGCGGTTCCGGCATCGGCACCGTGGCCTCGGCGGGCGCGGTGCGGGAAATGCTCGACGTCATGTCGGCGACCGTCGCCTGGGGCACCGGCAAGCACGCCCAGATCGACCGGCCGGTTGCCGGCAAGACCGGCACCAGCCAGAACTTCCGCGACGCCTGGTTCATCGGTCTCACCGCCGATCTGGTGACCGGGGTCTGGGTCGGCAATGACGACAACCGCGCCATGAGCAAGGTCACCGGGGGAAGCCTGCCCGTGGAGATCTGGCATGATTTCATGAGTGAGGCCTTGGCCGGCACGCCGCCGACAGCGATACCCTTGCCGGCCGGCTCGGCGCCCTTGGTCGCCGCGGGCGAGCCCCTCACGCTGTCGAACGGCAATGCCGCGCCGGCCACCACCACTGCCGAAGATAGCGGTCTCCTCGACCGGCTGGTGAAGAGCATTCTGGGCGGGGATTCGGGTGGCGTGGTCGATGAGAGCGGCGGCAGCGCCAAAGCGCCCGCCGTGGGGCGCAATTCCGGCGGCAGTGATGGAGCTGGCAAAGGCCGGCCGAACTGACACCGGCCCATCGCGGAAAGCGCCGCACAGCTTTCTGGCATGGCTATTGCGAACCTTACCTCGCATTCCCGGCGACCGGGATTTGAGGAAGGCCGATGACCGGCACCAGCGATCTGTTCAATATCGCGAATGGCACCCCCGCCGTGGTAGGCCCCACGGGCTCGGGCACGATATCTGGTGGATTGCTGCGTCCTGGTTCGATCGACCAACAAGCCTTCCAGCAGATGTTGCGGGCTCAGCAGTCGAACCGGGCGGCGGCCGGGGTCGGCGGCAAGCCCGTTTCGATGCCCGTCCTGCCTTTCCAGAACGGGATTCCCACCCTGTCTTCGGCACAATTTGCCGCTCTGGTCGGAGACCAGACGCCCGAAGCCAGCGATTCCGACGATGCCGGCCTCGCCGCCGATCCGCAGACGGCGATGCAACAGGCCGGCCCGAACTACGGGGCCGACCTCAGCCGCAGACTCGCCTTCGGCCATGCTCAAGCCATGGCCAAACTGGCCAATCCCACCTTGGCCAATCCGGCTACAGCAAGCCCCACTGCGGCAAACCCCACTGCCGCGAATCCCGGCGCGGGCGCCAACCCCACCGGCGCCAGCCTGCCCGCGCTACCCTCCATGCTTCCTTCCTCCACACTGCCGCGCGCCGCCGCGATCCGGCTCTCCGGTATGCCCTCTCCCCAAGTGGCAGGCTTGAATACGGTGGGCTTGAATGCGGCGGGTTCGAATATGGCGGGCTCGGATACAGCCGCGACTGCAGACGACGCCCCTCGAATCTTTCGCGGACCGGCCGGCGTGCGGCCAGTCGGTCAACAAGGGGGCGGTCAACAAGGGGGCGGTCAACAAGAGAACACGCAGGTGGCGAGCGCCGAAGCGGCGCCGGGATCGGCGGATCCCTCGGCAACCGGCGGCAAACCCGCGGCAGCCGCCAGCCAGAGCACGCCCCCGTCCAATCCCAATCTGGTCCATCTCAAGGAACAGCCGGACCGGGATATGCAGATGAAGCTGCGGCTGGAGCACAAGCAATGGGTCGTGGATGAGACGCCCGGTTCACGTCAGCTTTTCTTCGGGGCCGACGGCAAGTTCGGCTGGGACGATTTCCTCGACGTCATCAATCCGCTGCAGCACATTCCGATCGTTTCGCAGATCTATCGCGCGATAACCGGCGACCAGATCAACGGCGCA
>DASYDA010000555.1:0-2624 GCA_036499865.1 Dongiaceae bacterium
CGCGCCGATGGCGAATTTCGCGGTCGAAAGCGTGATCGAGGAGTTGGCGGAAAAGCTCGGCATGCCGCCGATCGATTTCCGCATCAAGAACGCCGCGAAGGAAGGCACCCATGCCTCGTACGGCCCGACCTATGGCCCGATCGGGCTGGGGCCGACGCTGCAGAAGGCGAAGGAGCATCCGCATTTCAAGGCGCCGCTGGGTAAGAACCAAGGGCGCGGCATGGCCTGCGGCTTCTGGTTCAATTTCGGCGGCCAGTCCTGCGTCACCATGAACCTCGGCGTCGATGGGACCGTGAGCGTGACGGTGGGGTCGCCGGATATCGGCGGCTCGCGCTCGTCGATGTGCCTGATGACGGCCGAGGAGCTCGGCATCCCCTATGACAAGGTCCGCGCGGTCATCGCCGATACCGGTACGCTCGGCTATAGCGACGTGACCGATGGCAGCCGCACCACCTTCGCCACCGGCATGGCCTGCATCCTGGCGGCGCGCGACGCCATCAAGAAGCTCTGCCAGCGCGCGGCACAGATCTGGAGCATTCCGGAAGACGCCGTCACCTGGGAGAACGGTCAGGCGAAGCCGGCCGGCGCCAATGCCGGCAACTTCCCGCCGCTTTCGCTGAAGGATATCGCGGCGCAGGCGGCCGGCACCGGTGGCCCGATCGCCGGCCATTACGAGTTCAACGCCGATGGCGCGGGTGTCAGCTTCGCCACCCATATCTGCGATGCCGAAGTGGATCCGGAGACCGGCGCCACCAAGATCGTGCGCTATACGGTGCTGCAGGATGCCGGCAAGGCGGTGCATCCCTCTTATGTCGAAGGCCAGTTCCAGGGCGGCGCCGTCCAGGGCATCGGCTGGGCGCTGAACGAGGAATATATCTACGGCAAGGACGGTCGTTTGCAGAATGCGGGCTTCCTCGATTACCGCATCCCGGTCTGCTCCGATCTGCCGATGATCGACACGGTCATCCTGGAAATCCCCAATCCCGGCCATCCCTACGGTGTCCGCGGCGTGGGCGAGACCTCGATCGTGCCGCCGCTGGCGGCGGTCGCCAACGCGCTTTCCCATGCGGCGGGTGTGCGCCTGACGGAACTGCCGGCCTCGCCGCCGCGGGTCTTGAAGGCGATCGAGGTGCTGGCCGCCGGCAAGGCCCGCAAGGCCGCGGAGTAACGACGGTTCGATGGCCAGGGTCACGGTCTGGAGTTCGCTGAAGCAGCATACCGGCGGCCAGGCGAAACTGGAGATCGAGGCCAATAACGTGATGGACCTGCTGGCCCGGCTGGGTGAAACCTATCCGGGCCTGCAGCCGCAATTGAAGCGCGGCGTCTCCGTCTCGATCGACGGCGTCATCTTTCGCGAAGGCTGGCTGGAGCCGCTGAAGCCTGAAAGCGAAGTCTTCCTGTTGCCCCGCATGGTGGGCGGCTGATCAGTCGAGTTCCGGAATCTCCGGAACGGCGTGCCGGCGCATATCGTCGAGCTTTCGAACCATGAAAGTCGTGTGATCCGGCAAAGCGGGATTCGTGAGAATTTCGAATCCCAGACGGCGATAGAACCTCTGCCCGTCCGCATTCGCCGTCGCGACGCTGAGATGCAAGCCCGCCGCACCCTGAGCCGCCATCCGCGCCATCAGGAAATTCATCATCCGGCTGCCGAAGCCGCGGCCTCGCGCCTCGGGCAGCAGGTCGATATGCGCATGGGCTGGGTAGGGCGCGAGTTCCGGTCGGGTGTCGAGTTCGGGCGCATGAATCAGCCGCCGCACCCAATCGCTTTTCCGCCAATGTTTGGGATCGATGCCGGGATCGCGGACTTCGCCTCGCAAGGGCTGCAGCCACTCCCGTTCCAGACGGCGGTTAAACCCCTGCGTATCGATCGTGCCCAGCAGATAACCGGCGGGGCCTTCCGGCCCTTCCAGGGTGAAGGCGAGATCGGGCTCCAGCATCACATAAGGGCCGACGAAGAACTTGCCGAGGAGGGTGGGATCGTCCTGCAGCGCCGTTCCATCCTTGCCGGAATCCCCGGTCAGCAGGCAGACACGATAAAGCCCGGCCAGATCCTCTGGTCTTGCTGAACGCAAAAGATAGCCGCTTCGATTCCCCATGACGGCAAGGTTAGCGGGAAAGTTTCGCCTGTGCCACGCCCGGTTGCCCATGATCGGGCGATCCCCTAATCTCGTGCCATGACTCTTCTCAAGGAATATCGCGACCATGTGGTCGCCATGCTCGATCGGGTGATCGAGACGCAGGGCGACGCGCTGGCGGCCGCGCAAAGTTGGATCGCGGAGACCTGGCGCGCCGACGGCCTGGTCTATATCACCGGCAGCGGCCATTCTCACATGATCGCCGAGGAAGTCTTCTATCGCGCCGGCGGCGCGGCGCCGGTCCAGGCCATCCTCGATCCCGCGCTGATGCTGCATGAGGGGGCGCAGCGCTCGACCAACCTCGAGCGCCTCGAAGGCTATGCAGCCATCACGATGGCGGGCTACCCCATCGGCCCGAAGGATGTGCTCTTCGTCGTCTCGAATTCCGGCCGCAACGCCTTTCCAGTCGAAGCCGTGCTTTACGGCAAGTGCCGCGGTGCGCGCACGGTGGCGATCACCTCGCTCGCCCATGCGACGCATGTCACCTCG
>DASYDA010000556.1:0-4124 GCA_036499865.1 Dongiaceae bacterium
CCAACCGCGCCGCCAACCTGGTGCGCCAGCTGCTGGCCTTCTCGCGCCAGCAGACCCTGCAGCCGCGTGTGATCGACGTCACCGACGTGCTGGGCGAGCTTTCGCATCTGCTGCGCCGGCTGATCGGCGAGAATATCGAGCTTTCGATGATCCATGGCCGCAGCCTGAAGCCGGTCAGGGCCGATGCCGGCCAACTCGAACAGGTGATCATCAATCTCGCGGTCAATGCGCGGGACGCCATGTCGAACGGCGGCAAGCTCACCATCCGCACCGACAATGTCCGCACCAGCGAACCGATGCAGCGCGGCGCCGATGTGATGCCGGTCGGCAACTACGTGATGCTGGAAATTTCCGACACCGGCACCGGCATCCCGAAGGAAATCGTGGACCGCATCTTCGAACCGTTCTTTTCCACCAAGGAGGTCGGCTCTGGGACCGGGCTCGGTCTCTCCACGGTCTACGGCATCGTGCGCCAGACCGACGGCTTCATCTTCGTGGACAGCGATCCCGGCCGCGGCGCAACCTTCCGGATCTATCTGCCGGAGCATTCCCAGCCGGTCGAATCCATGGCGCGCATCGCCGGCGCCGAGGAAGACAAGCGCGACTTGACCGGTATCGGCACGGTTCTCCTGGTCGAGGACGAGGATGCCGTGCGCCTGTTCGGCGCCCGCGCCTTGCGCAACAAGGGCTACAAGGTACTGGAGGCGAGGAGCGGCGAGGCGGCGCTGGAGATCGTCAATGAACACATGGACGAGATCGATCTCGTGATCAGCGATGTGGTGATGCCGCGGATGGACGGACCCACACTGGTCAAGGATCTGCGCACCCGCCGCCCGGACATCCGGGTGATTTTCATATCCGGCTATGCCGAGGACGCCTTCCGCCGCCGCGTCGATGCCGGCGAGGAGGCGCATTTCCTGATGAAGCCCTTCACCCTGAAACAACTTGCCGCAAAGGTGAAGGAAGTCCTGCAATAGGCAGGACTTCCTTCATTCCCGGACTTGGTCCGGGGATCAACGCCTTGTATCGTCCTGCAATAAGCAGGGCCTCTTTCATGGTCCGCGCAAGCGGGCCATCCACGCCTTAACGAGTCACGGTCGCCCCATGCAAAGCATCGCCATCTACACCGAGCAACCCGGCGAAGGCGCGGCGACCCGCATCCTCGCTTCCGGCGGATTCGCTGCCACCTTCGGGCGCCTGCCGCCGACCGCATTGATGCTGCTCTCGATCTTCTCCTCGCAGCTGGGCGCGGCGCTGGCGACGGTGTTCTTTTCCAGCATCGGCCCGGTCGGCACCAGTTTCGCCAGCACGCTTTGCTCGGCGCTGGTGCTGACGGCGATGGCGCGGCCGCGGATTTCCAATCTCAGGCTGGATCGCCCTCTGATCGATCGGAGACTGCGCCGCCATTTCGGCTGGCTGTTTCTGCTCGGCCTGGTGGAGCTCGGCATGGGCCTGCCGTTCTATCTCGCCATCGAGCGAATTCCACTCGGCATCGCCGCCACCATCAGCTTCTTCGGCCCGCTCGGCCTTGCGGTCGCGACCTCGCGCCGGCCGCTGCATTTCGCGCTGATCGGGCTCGGCGTCCTTGGCATCGCGCTGCTGGCCCCGGAAGTGGGTGGCGCGCTGGATCCCGTCGGCCTTGCCTATGCCGGCATCTCGGCGGTTGCCTGGGCGGCCTTCGTGCCCATCAGCAAGCGGCTTGGCCGCGTCTTCTCGGGCACCGAGGCGCTGGCCTATGCACTTTGGGTGACGACCGCGCTGTTGCTGATCCCCGCCTTGTGGGAGGGCAATCTGCGCAATGCCGGGATGTCGGATCTCGCCGGCACTTTCGGCGTCTCGCTGCTCGGCGTGGTGCTGCCGATGGCGCTGGAATACCGCGCGCTGCAGCGGATGTCGGCACGCACCTACGGCATCCTGCTCACGCTGGAGCCGGGGGCGGGGGCGCTGGTCGGGGTCGTCTGCCTCGGTCAGCAGCCGAGCGGGTGGATGCTGGTCGCGGTCGCCTGCGTCATGCTGTCGGCGCTCGGCATCACCCTTTCGGATCGCGCGGATTCCCGCCGGGACTGAGCCAAATCCCGAAATAACTTCCAGCCCCGGCTAAGCCTAAAGCCGTCATTTACCCACGCTTGTTCTTCCGGCAGCCTGATCTCCAGCACAAAGCCGTGTGAGAATCCGGCGCGGATTCTCACCTAGGACGGCATTCTTCATCTTCCTTTTACCGGTAGCGCCGAAACTCAAAGTCAGAGCACGGCCCGAATCAAAAGCAGGTTGCACAACAACCGGGCCGCCAACAGAGGGAGAGCGCCATGCTGAAGGATTGGATGGACCAGAACGCCGTCGCGGCCGACGTCGCCGAGCGCCCCATGGTGCTGGTGGTGGACGACGACCGGAATTTCTGCGAGGCGATCGCCCGCTGCCTCGCCCAGCGCGGCTACGACGTCACCTGCGCCGATGGCGGCGAGGTCGCGGTCGAGGCGATCGGCGAGCGCAAGCCCGATGTGATCGTCACCGACATCCTGATGCCCGGCATGGACGGCATCGATCTCATGAACTGGCTGCGCGACGAGGGCCTCGACATCCCGGTGATCGTGATCTCGGGTGATGGCGACACGGCATTCCAGCCGGCCGGCAACACCACCAAGGCTATCGCGAACGGCATCGATATCGGCGGCGGAGAAAAAACCCGCGGCACCCAAGGCGCGCTGCTCGCCTTCAGCCACGGCGACAGCGCCACCCAAACCACCCGCGACACCGCCGCCTGGATGGGCGCCGCCTCCGTCCTGCAAAAACCCTTCGGCCGCGCCTTGCTGGAAGACTCTGTGGCCCGCGCGCTGAAATCGCATGTGACGGTGCACTGAGTCAGCGATCCAGCCGCACCGGAGCTGACAAAATCCCCCTTCCCAAGTTGGGGAGGGCCGGGGTGGTTGCCCGGTTTCCTGGCTTAATCCTGTCATGCCCATACTTGGTACGGGCATCCACGCCTTATTTTTCCTCGGAATCTCCCGGCTGCTCCTACCGCAGCATCGCCAAAGCCGCATTCCGCTCGGAAGGCTTCAGCTTCATAAACGCCGCCCGCGCCTTCTTGACATCCCCCGCCTTCCCACTCTCCGCCGCCGCCTTCAGCGCGACCGTGCAAGCATGCTCGGCCCCGCAAATGAAACTGAGCGCAGAGGCGAGCTTCTCCATCATCGCAGGATCGAGAGTGGGTTCGGGCACGGGGAGAATCCTTGTGGTTGGAATGCGCCGCATACTTGACCGGCGAGAGCTGCCGAAATTCTAGCACGCCTGCGACATTTGAGGCGGAGTGGGAGGCGCGCTGCCTTGGCACGCGGCTTAGTGAACCAGCGCGTGCAATCGAAAAAAACGACTGAGCTGATCTACAACACCCGCTCCAGATACGGCCCGAGATCCGGGCAGATCTTCTTTACCTGCGTCATCACCTGCGCGTTCCTGGCCGGGGCGTCTTTCTTGGTGACGGTGAGCCACTTCTGCGCCAGAGCGTTGTCGGCTTTGGCGCGTTTCTCGTAGACGTCGGCGAGCTTGGCGGCGTCGGGTTCGGGGATGTCCATCACCATGGCTTGCGCCAGGCATTTCGCGGTGCGCGGCTTGTCGTTCTTCGGGATCAGGTCCTGGGCCTGGAAGAAGCCGACGGTGCTGAGCTCGAGATCCGAGGCGAGGCGCGTCTTGCCGTTGGCCGCCATGGCCGGCGGCTGCGCGGCGAGGAGTGCAAGGGCGGCGCAAGCGAACAGGAGCGGGATGCCGCGGCCGTACTGCCGGGTTTGGCTGCCCGGGATGACGGCGCCCGGGATGATGGCGCCCAGGCTTCCGGTCCCCGGAGTTGTGGCGGCCGAACTTCCGCCCGCCGATTTTCCGTTTTGCATCGACTGTCCCCTGATGATTCCGTTCTGATTTCAGCCCGACTCCCACCGGCCGCCAGGGCCGATGCGGAGGGGAGGTTACGTCGCCAGAGGAAAGGCTGTCCTGCCAAATTTACGGCGGAAATTTATGCTTCCGGGACGACCCGAGACGATATGCGGGGCGGCTGCCGCGTCTCATTTTGTCCGGGTAAAATCCGGGGCTTCAGAGTGGGCGGGTCGTTTCCCACAGGTCTGTTCTCTTTTCGG
>DASYDA010000557.1:0-2373 GCA_036499865.1 Dongiaceae bacterium
GGGCGCGAGCATGCGGAGCCGCGTGGCTTCAAGATCGGCCTCACCTCCAAGAAGATGCAGGAGATGTGCGGCATCGATTCCCCACTCGCGGGATATGTGCTGGAGAATCGCATCTATGAGAGCGGCGTTACCCTGGATGCCGTGCGTTACGGACGCCTGGGGCTGGAATTCGAGATTGCCGTGCAGATGGGCCGCGACCTCCCATTCCGGCCAATCGCTTATACGCCTGAAGAGGTCGGCGCGGCGGTGACGGCGGTGGCGGCCGGCATCGAGGTCGTGGACGACCGCAACGCCGATTACACCAACAAGCTCGATGTCCTCTCGCTGATCGCGGACAATTCCTGGAATGCCGGCGTGGTGCATGGCCCGTGGGTCACACCGCCGCGGGACCTCGCCGCCGTTGAAGCCGTCGTCACCTGCGACGGGGCGGAGATCGGGCGCGGCTTCGGGCGCGACGCACTGGGCCATCCCTATATTCCGCTCGCCTGGCTGGCGAACCATCAGGCCAAGACCGAACGGCCGATCAAGGCCGGCGACATCGTGATGACGGGCAGCGTCGTGCGCACGCAGTTTCCGACGCGCTCGTGCCGGTATCGCTATGAACTGGCCGGGTTGGGCGTAGTCGAGGTTGGGGTGAGGGCTTAACTACAGAACTCGTCAGAGTCTTTTACTTGCTCATCATGCTCGGCGAAGGCCGAGCATCCACGAGTTTGCCCAAAAAAACTCGTGGATGGCCCGCCTTCGCAGACCATGACGATCGATAAATAGGAGATAAACGTGGATCTCGGGTTGAAAGACAAACGGGCGCTGGTGACGGGATCGTCGAAGGGCCTGGGGCGCGCCATCGCGGCGGGTCTGGCGGCGGAGGGCGCCAAGGTGGCGATCTGCTCGCGGAACAAGGATTCGGTGGCAGCCACCGCCGCGGCGCTGAAGGTCGAGGGTTTCCCGAGCGATCTTTCCGCGGAAGGCGCCGTGGAGACGCTGGTCGAGCAAGTGAACAAGAAGCTGGGTGGCATCGATATCCTGATCTCGAATACCGGCGGGCCGCCACCTTCGGTTTTCGACACCACCACCGATGCCATGTGGTACTCGGCGTTCGACGCTCTCTTCATGAGCACGGTAAAGCTGATCCGGCTTTGCCTGCCCGGCATGCGCGAGCGGCGCTGGGGCCGCATCATGGTGGTGACCTCGATCTCGGCGCGGGAACCGCTGACCGGCTTGACGATCTCCAATGCGATCCGCCCGGGGCTGCATGGCTTGATCAATGCGCTCAGCCGCGAGATCACCGCCGAGGGGATCACGGTCAATGCCTTGATGCCGGGTTACACCGCCACCGACCGGATGAAACAGTTCCCCACCGATCAGGCGGAGATCGACCGCCTCATTCCGGCCAAGCGCATGGGCGAGCCGGAAGAGTTCGGCGCCATGGCGGTGTTCCTGGCTTCGAAACAGGCGGCCTACGTTTCCGGCCAGGCGATCGCCATCGACGGCGGGTTCTTGCATTCGATCTGAGCGGAACGGCGACGTCCGGGGCGCGTTAGTCCGGCATGGACGAGAAAAAGAAACACCCCCGTCTGCGCATCGTGCGTCCCGAAGAGGAAGATCGCCGGGCCGATCCGGCCACGGCGCCCTCGAGTGGGGCGGTCAACGGTCCGCCAGTGAAGCGCTCCGGCCGGGCCGATGACATGGCGGCCAGAGAGAGCGGCGTGGAATCCCTGCCTGACGGAGAGAATGCCGCGGCGGAAGAAGCGTCGAAAGCGCGTGACGACTGACGGCTTTTTTTAGACCCGCAATTCGCCGTCATCCCCGGACCAAGTCCGGGCATGACGAGCTATTTTGAACGCCTGCGTCTATCAAGCCGCGACCTGAAAACCCGCATCCTTCGCGAACTTCTTCAAGTTCTCGTAACCCATCTTCGCATAAGTGAGCGGATGCGCCTTGGCGGGATCCTGTTCGGCCTCGACCACCAGCCAGCCGGCATAGCCCGCGTCGTGCAGCGTCTTCAGGATGGTCGGGTAATCCACCTGGCCGTCACCCGGGACGGTGAAGATCCCATCCAACACCGCCCGCAGGAAGCTCTGGTCGGCCTTGCGCGCCTTGTCGAGGATGGGTTTGCGGGTGTCCTTGCAATGCACATGCACGATGCGCTTCGCATGGCGCTTGGCAAGCGCCACCGGATCGCCGCCGGAGAAAGCGGAATGGCCGCTGTCATAGAGCAGGCCGACGGCAGCGCCGGTATTCGCCATCAGCTTGTCCACTTCGGAATCCGCCTCGACGACGGTGCCCATATGGTGGTGATAGGCCATGCGCACGCCGAAATCCGCCATCTTCTCGGCAAGCTCGGTGACCTTGCGGCCGTATTCCTTCCACTCG
>DASYDA010000558.1:0-2204 GCA_036499865.1 Dongiaceae bacterium
AATCTGTACGCCGCGCGGCGCGACCTCGGCATCGAGAACATTCGCGCCTTCATGGCGAAGCGCGTCGGAAACTTTCGCCTTGGCCCCGGGCTCGACAAAGAAAACCACGCACCCGCCGCCGCCCGCGCCGCACACTTTCGCGCTGACGCCGCCGGCTTTGCGCGCCGTGGTCACCAGCCGGTCGATGAGCGGCGTGGTGATGCTCGGGATATTCTTGCGGCGATAGCTCCACTCTTCGCGCATCAGGCGGCCGGCGTCGTCCCAGTCATTGGCTTCGAGCGCGCGGTGCATCAGATTCGCGATGGCGGCGATGCGATCGAAGTTGCGATGTATCGCGCGGTTGCCGTCGATATGGCCCTTCATGACTTCCCAGTTGTTGATGCCGGAATTGCGGGGCGCGCCCGTATAGACCAATACGAAGCGCTGGTTGAGTTCGTTCGCCTCTACCGGCAGCGGCTTGCGGACAATGCCTGCTGGCGTCAGCGCAATGGAGGAAACGCCGCCGTACATGGCTGGATAATAATCCTGGGCGCCAGTCGGGACGCGGATCACCTGGGCTTCCACGTTTTGAGCGATCTCGCGGATCTTTTCCAGCTTGTGGCCCGCGCCGGTCAGGCGGTTCAGCGCGGTCGCGGTCGAAATCATGAGGGCGGAGGATCCGGAGATGCCAGCGCCAGCCGGGGCTTCGGAGAAGCATTCCATCGCGAAGCCGGTATCCGGCGAGAAGTGGCGGATGAGCCGCGCCAGGATCGGTAGCTTGTAGTTTGTTGCGGCCTTCAGGTGGGCGAGGGATTCGAAAGTTTCGCTGGTGTTCTGGTCTTTCGAGCGCAGAACGATCTTCGGGGCTTTGTGCGTGGTGATAGCGCAGCCGGTGTAGCGGTTGACCGCGAAGTTAACGGTGACCGGGCTCTCATGGAAGAGATAGAGCGGCCAGATATCCAGCGTTGCACCCGCCAGATCGACGCGGCATGGCGCCTTGGAAGAGATGTGCATGAGCGTTCGACCGAACATAACACGACCGCGCCACTATCCTGAAACATGATGGTACTGAGCCCATCCGTCCGCCGGATTTCATTGATCTGCCTTTTGGCGGCCCTCGCTGTGCTGTACATGATCGCCTGGTTTTCGCCCGCGATCGGCCTCGAATACCGGGAGGGCGCCAACCTGATGCAGGCCGTTACCGGCCATGTGGAGACCAATCCGCCGCTGTTCCCGTGGCTGCTCGGATTGTTCGCGCTCGTCTCGCGCCAGCCGCAATGGCTCAAGCTGCTGCCTCTGCTCTGTACCGTTGGCTGGCTGGCGCTGACCTGGCGGCTGCTCGAAAAGATTGGCGCGGGGCGCGCCTGCGCCTGGACGATGGTCGCGATTGCGGCCGCGTCGCCTGTAATTGAACATCTCGCCACCGGGCTGTATCCGGAAATGCTGTTCGGCCTGCTTGCGATCGGTTGCCTGCTGGCGCTGCTCGATGAACGGCCAATCCTTTCGGGAATCGCCGCTGGCCTCGCTACGATCACGATTACCTCTGGCGCGGTCCTGATCGTGGCGTGCCTGCTGACGCTCATCACGTACCGGCGGCTCCGGGCCGCCGTCCTGCTTTTCGTGCCGGCCATGCTCTTCGCCTCCCCCTGGTTCGGCTGGTACATGGTGCACGGAGGGATGCCGGCCGCGAAACTGGAACTCAGCGAGTGGAGCCTTCTGCTCTGGAAGAACGCGATGTGGCTGGCGGCCGCGCCGTTCACGGCGATGAGCGGTTATGCCAATCTTTACCCCGGGTTGCTGACGGCTCTCGCGCTACTGATCGTTCTGATCCGCCGCCGCCAGTTCGTCCCGGATCTGTTCTTCGGTCTCTATTGCATCGCGCTGGTCTGCCGGACCGAGCCGCCGCTTTACGCCTTCGTTCCTGTTCTGCCGTTGTTCCTCTGGATGTTGTGGCGCGCGGTTCGTGGGGGACGATTTCGGCTGATCTCACAGATCACCGCGATCGGGTTGATCGCGCCCGCGCTCTGGTTCGGAGCGGTTCAGGCGCTGCGGCCCAGCAGTTGGCCGGACATGCAGAAGATGTTCGCAGTCATCCGCGCCAACACGCCGCCGAATGCGATCCTGATGGCCGACCTCGATCCGGTTTACTACCTGAACACGAGTCGCACGACGTTTCGCGGATTCACGCCCAACGGCTTTCGCACCTGGTATGCGCCGCCGCGTCC
>DASYDA010000559.1:0-2467 GCA_036499865.1 Dongiaceae bacterium
CTGCATCTGGTGCCATAACCAGGGCAAGGATAGCTGCTCCAAGGGTTTGACCGAGAAGGACGGCTCCTACAAGAAAAGCACCTTCGGCGTGACGCTCGCGGGCTGCCCGTTGGAAGAGAAGATCTCCGAGATGCACGCCGCGAAGGCGAGCGGCCAGCCTCTGGGTGCCCTTGCCATCATCGCGGTCGATAACCCGATGGTCGCCGCGACCGGGCATCGCATCTGCAACGATTGCATGAAGGCCTGCATCTATCAGAAGCAGGAGCCGGTCGATATCCCGCAGGCGGAAACCCGCACGCTGAAGGATATCCTCGATCTCCCCTGGGGCTTCGAGATCTATGGCCTGCTGACTCGCTGGAATCCGCTCAACATCCGCCAGCCCGTCGCCAAGCCGGCCTCGGGGCGCAAGGTGCTGGTGGTGGGGCTGGGGCCGGCCGGCTACACGCTCTCGCATTATCTGCTCAATCAGGGCCATGCGGTGGTGGCGATCGACGGGCTGAAGATCGAGCCGCTGTCTGCCGATGTCTCCGGCGTCGATGCCCATGGCAAGCGCGCCGCCTTCAAGCCGATCCGCGATTTCAAAGATCTGCAGGAGGATCTCGGCAGCCGCGTCATGGCGGGTTTCGGCGGCGTCGCCGAATACGGCATCACGGTGCGCTGGGACAAGAACTTCCTCAAAGTCATCCGCCTGCTGCTGGAACGCCGCGCGAGCTTCGCCATGTTCGGAGGTGTGCGCTTCGGCGGCACGCTGACCGTGGACCAGGCTTTCGAACTCGGCTTCGACCATGTCGCGCTGGCGCTGGGTGCCGGCAAGCCGACCTTGCTCGATCTGCCGAACGGCCTCGCGCGCGGCGTGCGCATGGCGTCCGATTTCCTGATGGCGCTGCAATTGACCGGCGCCGCCAAGACCGATTCCATCGCCAATCTGCAGCTGCGCCTGCCGGCGGTGGTGATCGGCGGCGGCTTAACCGCGGTCGACACCGCCACCGAGGCGATGGCCTATTACCCGATCCAGGTCGAGAAATTCCTGCATCGCTACGAGACGCTGACCGCCGAGATCGGCGAAGCCGCCTTGCGCAGCGAATGGTCTCAGGCCGAGACCGAGATCGCCGACGATTTCATCAACCACGCCCACGCCATCCGCATCGAGCGCGCCCGCGCCGCGGCGGCCGGCGAGAAGCCGAAGCTTTCCGATCTCATCAACCATTGGGGCGGCGTGACGCTCGCTTATCGCCGCCGGCTGATCGATTCGCCCTCCTACACGCTGAACCATGAGGAAGTGGAGAAGGCGCTGGAGGAGGGCATCCGCTTCGCCGAGAACCTGACGCCGGCTTCGATCGACGTCGATCCCTTCGGCCATGTCGAAGCGATTCGCCTGAAGGATGCCGAGCAGAAGGAGCATTGCCTGCCCGCGCGCGCGGTCCTGGTCGCCGCCGGCACCAAGCCCAACACCGTGCTCGCCCGCGAGGATGCGGAGAACTTCCCGCTCGACGGCCAGTATTTCCAGGCGGTCGATGCGACCAACACCGTGGTGAAGCCGGAGCGGGTGGCGAAGCCCGACGAGGTCCACGTCATCACCCGTTTCCGCGAAGATGGCCGCGCCATCAGCTTCTTCGGCGATCTGCATCCCTCCTTCGCCGGCAATGTGGTGAAGGCGATGGGCAGCGCCAAGCAAGGCTGGCCGGTGATCCAGGCGGCGCTTGAGCAATTGCCCGGAACGCCAGAAAATTCCCAACGGGCAAATTCCCAACGGGCAAATGATCAGGGCGCGTTCCTCGCCGATCTCAATCGTCGCCTCCGCGCCCGCGTCCGTACCGTCAATCGGCTGACCCCGACCATCGTCGAGGTGGTGGTGGAGGCGCCGCAGGCCGCCGCCAATTTCGAGCCGGGCGAGTTCTACCGGCTGCAGAATTTCGAGACGCTCTCGCAACGCACGGCGGACACCACGCTCACCATGGAAGGCCTGGCGCTGACCGGTGCCTGGACCGATGTGGATGAGGGCCTGGTCGGTCTCATCGTGCTGGAGATGGGCGGATCCTCGGATCTCTGCGCCTGGCTGAAGCCCAACGAGCCGGTGATCCTGATGGGCCCGACCGGCACGCCGACGGAAACCCCGGCCGGCGAGACCGTGCTGCTGGCGGGTGGCGGTCTCGGCAATGCCGTGCTGTTCTCGATCGGCCGTGCGCTCCGCGCCGCCGGTTCGAAGGTGCTCTATTTCGCCGGCTATAAGAAACTGATCGACCGCTACAAGGTGGCCGAGATCGAGGCCGCGGCCGATGTCGTGATCTGGACTTCCGACGAGGCGCCGGGCTTCACGCCCAACCGCCCGCAGGACAAGGCCCATGTCGGCAATATCGTCGAGACCATGCTGGCCTATGCCGAAGGCGATCTTGGGGACACCACCATCAAGATGCAGGACGTCGATCGCATCATCGCCATCGGTTCCGACGGCATGATGGCGGCGGTC
>DASYDA010000560.1:0-2598 GCA_036499865.1 Dongiaceae bacterium
TCCTCATTGGCGGCGAGATAATTGCCCGAATTGTGAAGCAGGTGAAAATAGGGGCTGACCTGCAGCCATAGGCCTTCGATGGTGGTGAGCAGCGTCTCCGATCCCGAGGCGCGGTAAACCGTGAAATGGAAATCGTGGTTGGCGCGCACATAGGCGCGGGTATCGCCGTCTTCGGCGGCCTTCGCCATGGCATCGACCAGTTCCTGCAGGCGCAGGCAGTCGCGTTCGGAGACCTTCGGTGTCGCCCAGGCGGCGGCGAGGCTTTCGATCTCGCTGCGCACCTGGCTCAGATCCTTCAGCCGATAGGCGTCGAGTTCGGGAATGCCGACCGAGCGCCCGGAAATCACGGTGAGCGCCCGCTCGCCGGTCAAGCGCTGCAGGGCCTCGCGCACCGGCATCGCGCTCACCCCGAAAGCACTCGCCAATCCCTGGATCGTCACCAGCTCGCCGGGAATCAAGCCGCCGTCGAGGATCATGGTCCGGAGCCGGTTGTAGATCTCTCCCGGCAGCGTCACGCGGGACACCCTCATCTGCGGGAGGGATGAGGTGCGGCGGCGCGGGCGCTGAGTCGTTGTTTCCACGGTCATATGGGTGCTGCGGGTATCGCCGCGCGCTTCCGCCGTCAAGAGGCGGGAACGCGCTTGAACCATCATGATATCTGATTTATGATCAAATGATCAAAAAAATAGTTTTGGACCTGCTCCGATGTAACCGCGGACGGGGATCCGGGCCTTTTCGCCCCATAAACACCGGTTACGCCGATGGGAGAGAAACATGAAACCTCTAAAAGGGGCATTGCGTCTGGCTGCGGCGACCGCACTCGCCGTGACGCTGGTTGCGCAGGCGGGCGCCGCCAAGGCGGACAAGTTCAAGATTTTTCTGTCGATGAGCTTCATCGGCAACGATTGGCAGGCGGAAGCCGCCAACATGGTCAAGGCCATGGCGGTGCATAAGGACATGATCGACAAGATCGATCTGCAGGTGCAGGTCGCCGGTCCGAATGCCCAACGCCAGATCCAGCAGATCAATGCCATGGTCCAGGCCGGCGCCCAGGCGATCGTCGTCTATCCGATCTCGCCGACGGCGCTGAATGCCGCGGTCAAGAATGCCTGCAGCAAGGGCGTGATTGTCATCGCCTATGACGCGCAGATCTCCGAGCCTTGCGCCTACAACGTCACGATCGATCAGGAAGAGGCCGGCCGGGTCACCGCGGAATGGCTCGCGAAGAAGCTGAACGGCAAGGGCAATATCATCGCCATTACCGGCGTGCCGGGAACCTCGGTGGATACGCTGCGCACCAAGGCCGCGAAGGAAGTCTTCGCGAAATATCCGGACATCAAGATCGTCGCGGAAGCGGTGGGCATGTGGAGCCAGGCAGTCGCCCGCACCGAGCTCTCGAAGATCCTCGCCACCCATAGCTGGGACGAGATCAATGGGCTCTGGATGCAAGTTGGCTGTTACACCGCGAACTCCATGGAGCTCGAGGCCGGCAAGAAGCCCGAGCAGCTTCTGCCCTGCGCCGGCGAAGGCTCCAATGGCGGCCGCATCCAGATGCTGCCGGCGGGTTCGAAGGTGGATGGCGGCGATTCACCCTATACACCCATGGGTGCGCCGCGCATCTCTTATGCCTCGCCGCCTTATTCCGGCGCGCTCGCGCTGAAGCTCGCGGTGCAGAAACTGGAGGGCAAGGATATTCCAAAGCTCACCACTTTGCCGCTGCCGCTGGTGACCAACGACACCATCAAATATTGCGAGACCGGTTCCTGGGAGGAAATGAAAGCCGGCTGCAACGCCTTCCCGCCGTCGCTCGTGCCGAATCCGGGCTGGTTCGCTTCGATCTTCTCGGACCAGACTCCGGAAGTCGGGTTTCAGGCCGCTTTGGTCGGCCAGCCCGAACCCTAAGTCTCCTGTGAAGTAAACTGCTGGACGGCGTTTGCGCGCCGTCCAGCCTTATTTTGTTTCGAGTCATCGAGTCATAAGGGTTACCGGATGACGGCAGCCACGGCACTGGCCATCGAAGCCGACCATGTACGCAAAGCCTTCGGCGCCACGGTCGCGGTCGATGATGTGTCCCTGCAGGTGCCGCAAGCCAGTGTCCACGCCTTGCTGGGTGAGAACGGCGCCGGCAAATCCACCATCGTCAAATTGCTCAGCGGATTGATGTCGCCGGATAGCGGCTCGTTCCGCGTCTTCGGCGAGCCGGCGGCGCTGAAATCGCCACGCGCCGCCCACGCGCTCGGCATCCAGACGGCGTTCCAGGAGATGACCCTGGTGCGCGACCTCACGGTTCTGGAAAACGTGCTGCTGCCTTATGCGCCCGTGAACGCCATGGGCCTGGTCAAACGCGGCGATGCCGAACGCGCGGTGACGCGGCATTTCGCAGCGCTCGGGCTTGACGACATCGATCTTCAGGACGAGGCGGGCGAACTCGATCTCGCGGTGAAGCAGAAGATCGAAATCGCCCGCGCCTTGTTCCGCCAGCCGCGCATCCTGCTGCTGGACGAGCCGACCTCGTCGCTTTCGGGACGCGACGTCGATTGGCTGGGCGAGGTGATCGCGCGGGAAAAGGCGCGCGGCGTCACCATCATCTTCATCTCG
>DASYDA010000561.1:0-5397 GCA_036499865.1 Dongiaceae bacterium
ACCGGCCCCGGCGGCATTCCGCTGGCGCGGCCCAACCGGCCGGTGAAGCTGCCGCTGCATACCGATCCGATCAAGAGCGGCCTCGAGGCGGAGAAGGGCGGCACCTTCAACGTCTACAATTACGCCGACTATATCGATCCGGCGCTGATCGCCGCCTTCGGCAAGCAATACGATGTCGAGGTGAAGGTCACGACCTTCGACAGCATGGATGAGGCGATCACCAAGCTCGGCTCGGGCACCGTCCGGGATATGGATGTCACCGACATCACGCCGCCCCGCATCGGCCAGGCTGTCGCCGGCAAGCTCCTGCTGCCGCTCAACAAGGATTACATCCCGAATTTGCAGAAGAACGTCTGGCCGCAATTCCACAGCCCGTTCTACGACGTCGATGCGCAATACTCGATTCCTTACACGATGTATTCGTCCGGAATCGGCTGGCGCAACGACAAGGTCTCCGAGGACATCGCCAAGATGGACAATCCCTGGGACATCCTGTGGCATGCCGAGAAATACAAGGGCCAGGTGACGGTGCTCGACGATACCCGCGAGGCGCTGTCGCTCGGCCTCATTCATAGCGGCCACTACGATATCAACACCGAGGATCCGCAGGCGATCAACGATGCGGTGGCGGATCTCCTGAAGCTGGTCGATATCTGCAATGTGAAGGTCGCGACCACCACATATCAGAGCATTCCCGAAGGGAAATGCGTGCTCGCCTACAACTGGTCGGGCAACATGCTCTGCGGCGCGCTCGCTTATATGCCCAAGGGTACCGATCCCAGCGTCATGAGCTATTGGGCGGCGCCGGCTGGCAAAGGTCCGGTCCAGAACGACATGTGGGCGATCTGCGCCACGTCGAAGAAGCCGGTCCTGGCGCATCTCTGGCTGAATTTTCTGCTCGACGAGCAGAACGCCTTCAGCAATTTCATCAACTTCTGCGGCTACCAGCCGCCGATCAATTCGATCACCGCGGATGCTCTGATCGCCGACAAGCGCATCCCGGAAACTCTGCGCATGGCGGTGATGCGACCGGAGGATATCGGATCGAACTCGCTGCAGGAATGCACGCTGACGCCGAAGGGCCTGGCGCTTTGGCAATCTTCCTACGCCAAGTTCAACGCCGGCTGAGGGTTAGAGCCTCACGAAGCAACCTCCAGGAAGGCGGCGGGTCTTTTGAAAGATCCGCCGTTTCCCGCCGGCCTTCCGGCGCCGAACGGGATCGCCGGACCTATCGCATTGTGGTGGTTGCAGCCGTTCAACCGCGCAGCGGCCATCTGCCGAGAATGATGTGGCGCGACTGACCGAGCAGGCTGTGAACGAGCACGAACTCGGTCACCCGCCAGCTCACCGGCGTGATGCCCTGCGCGTCGACGGTCTGGCGGTCGTAGAGCAGCGTCACATGCGGCATGAATCGCGACGATGCCGGCTTGACGATCCCGCGTTCGATCAAGGGTATGCGGAAAGACTCGTGAAGCCCGGCCAGCCCGTTCACGCCTTCCTCTCCCAGCAAGACCAACGGCTGCGGGCGGTCTTCTCGGGGAAGACTCTTCACGCGATCCCAGGTCACGGGAAACGGCCTGGCCCGGACGCCGGCGGCGAGCTTCCGCGCCATCGCCACCAGCTCGGGTTGCTGGATCTCGAAATCGCCGAGCGAAAACAGCGTCGCATGCAGGTTTTGCGGAGGGCGCGGTCGCCCGGTCAGTCCATGTTCCGAAGCGAGCGCCGCCGTCAGGGTGCCAAGAGCGGGCCTTATCTCGAGCGGCACGGGAGCCGCGAAGAAATAGCGCTCTGTCTTCTCCCTTGGTCTCGATAACTGCCCCAGTGACGGTTGCTCGAAACCAGGAAATGTAAATTGTTCCAACGACATGGCGAAGGCCCTCCAAAAACGCGCGCCCTATGTGTTCACTATATGTTCTTATAGCTGGATTTTCAAGGGGATCCGAATTTCGGAAGCGGGACCCCGTCGCCGATCTCGGCGGGGATGCTATTCTCGCGCGAATCCGAAGTCCTTTGTCCGGTCTCGCCGTGTCCACCGATCCCGCATCCGCCGCTTCGCCTGCCGCGCACATCCTCCGCTCGCCTGCGGCGCTTCTGCTGATGGTCGGGGCGCTGCTCGGGCTCAATTTCCCGCTTGGGAAACTGGGCGGGGGTGCGGGCGTGGCGCCGCTGGTTTGGGCGGCACTGATCTCTTGCGGCGCTGCATTCGTCCTGATGGTTACGCTGGCGCTGCGGCGGAAGCCGGTCGCGTTGAGCGCACAGCATTTGCGCTACTTCTGCGTCACGGCCCTCATCTCCTATGCGGTGCCGAATGCGTTGGTCTTCGCGGCGATCCCGCATCTCGGCAGCGCTTATGCGGCGATGCTGTTCACGCTCTCGCCAATGTTCACCGTGGCGCTTTCTTTCCTGGCAAAATTGCGCGTGCCGAAAAAACTGGAACTGACCGGCATCGGCATCGGGTTCATCGGCACGATTTTGGTCGCTTCGGCCCGTGGCGAGGTGGGGCATGTGGTCGATTGGACCTGGATCGCCATCGGCGTGCTGGTGCCTTTGAGTCTCGCGATCGGCAACATCTACCGCACCATCGATATGCCGAAGAATGCCGATACGCTGGTCCTCGCCGCCGGAAGCAATGTCGTAGCGGCGGTTCTGCTGGTTGCACTTGCCGGAGCCACCGGCGACCTCGCTTCGGTTCCGATTCTCGCCACCATCCCAACGATGGTGCTGGCCCAGGTCGCCGCGGCGGCGGCCATGTTTCCCCTGTATTTCCAACTGCAGGCGGTCGGCGGCCCGGTGACCTTGAGCCAGATCGGCATCGTCGCGGCTGCGGTCGGCGTCATCGCCGGTACGCTCGGCTTCGGCGAGCGCTATCCCGTCATCGTCTGGATCGGCATCGCCATCATCGCCATCGGCATCTCCCTGACGGTTCGCGCCCGGCTGCGCGCCTGATTGCGCGGGCCGGGGCATTGCCTTCCTGGCTGCGGCGGATTGGCTACCCGTTTTGGGCCATGACATCTGCGGCACATCATCGCTGCTTTCGGATAAAAGCCTCATCGGCAAGATGCGGAACCGCGGGATCCTCTCAAGGTAAAGTGATTGGCGCTTGCCGATCCGGGGTTCATGATCGGCAATAGCCATTGCACCGCCGCGTATGTATCGCGACGGTGTGGCAGCACGTTCTATTTTCCAATCTGTTTATTTTCCAAGATGGAGATCGCTCATGAACCGCATGCCGCTCATTTTCGGCTTGTTCGCCGCGACTCTGGCGATATCCGCCTGCTCCAGCATGAAATCCGAGGAAGCGGCGCCCGCGCCGGTCGCCAATACGCAGGGCGTCGTCTCGGCGACGGATTGGTCGAAGAGCCAAGCGATCGGCGTCACGCTGAGCAGCTTCAATTTCACGCCGACCGATTTCACCTTCCAGCACGGACAGCCCTATAAGCTGCACCTGGTGAACAGCGAGGACGAGACGCATACCTTCAACTCGGACACCCTGTTCCAGGCGATTGCGGTGCAGAAGGTCGTGCAGAACGGCAGCGAGAAGCCCGGCGTCACGGGTAACAGTATCGTGCTCGGCCCCAATGAACAGGCCGATCTCTATTTCGTCCCGGTGACCGCCGGCAGCTATAAGATCTATTGCGACGAGTTCATGCATGCGGCCATGGGCATGCGCGGGAATGTCACCATCCAATAGCCCCGGGCCAACAGTCCCGAGCCAATGGCCCCAAGCCAACAGCCGGCCTCGGCAGCTCTTTCTTGCAGGTGTAACCGCTATTACTATCGGCGGTTAAGGCATTGGAAGGCAAGATTGGAGCATCGCCTTGCGAAAGGCCGGAACGCTGGCGATTTTCCTGCTGCTGGTTCTCGCGGCGGGCGCTGCCGCGATTTATGAGAACTGGCTGCGGCTCCCGCCGAACTGGCTGCCCTGGCAACCGCCGGTTCTGGATGCCGAGCCGAGCTGGCTCGCGCATATGCAGCTCAACAGTCTCTTTGCCGATGGCGACGCTTGCCGTGCGGTGCTCGGTCGCTCGAATTTGAGATTCACGGTGCTGGCTGATAGGCACACCGACGATTTCTGCGGTTTCACCGATGTGGTGCGATCGGAGCAATCGCCGATCGCCTTCAACTATCGCGTGGTGGCGACCTGCGGGCTGACCGCCTCGCTCTATTGGTATCAGCAGCGGCTGAACCGGATAGCGCAGGCGCAACTCGGCACGTCGGTGGTGAAAATCGACCAGCTCGGCACCTATGCCTGCCGCAACATCAATTCAGAGCCGATGGGGCGCCGCAGCCAGCATGCGACCGCAAATGCCATCGACATCGCGGCCTTCCATCTCGCCGATGGCCGGGTGATCTCGGTTGCCAAGGATTACGGCAAGCCGACGGCGGAGGGCCGCTTTCTCGATGGCGCGCATGACGCCGCCTGCGATTTCTTCAACATCGTGCTCGGCCCGCGTTACAACCGGCTGCACGCCACGCATTTCCATCTCGACATGGGTCCGTTCCGGCTGTGCCGGTAGCGATGCCTACAGTGTCTTCGCTTCAAAGGTGTCGCAACCGTCGATGTCGCCGTTGCTGAAGCCGTTTTTGAACCAGCGTACCCGCTGCGCCGAGGTGCCGTGGGTGAAGCTGTCGGGCACTACGGTGCCCTGCGTCTGTTCCTGCAGCCGATCGTCGCCGATGGCGCTGGCGGCGTTCAGCGCCTCCTCGATATCGCCTTCCTCGAGAATCTTGCGTTCTTGATTGGCGTGATAGGCCCAGACACCGGCGTAGCAGTCCGCCTGCAACTCGATGCGAACGGATTTCGAGTTTGCTCCAGTGCTGCCTGCGCTGCCTTGCATCTCATCGCCCATGTCGGGATTCAAGAGATGCTGCACGTGATGCCCGATCTCATGGGCGACGACATAGGCCTGGGCGAAATCGCCCGAGGCGTGGAAGCGCTGCTGCAACTCGTCATAGAACGCGAGGTCGATATAGACCTTGGAATCGCCGGGGCAGTAGAACGGACCCATCGCCGATTGCGCGAATCCGCAGGCCGAACGGACCTGGCCGGTGAACAGGACCAGATGCGGGTCCTGATAGGTCCTGCCCATATCCTTGAACAACTCGGTCCAGGTATCCTCGGTGTCGGCGAGGACCACCGAGACGAATTGCTTCATCTCGTCATCGTTCGGGCTCGGTTGCGAAGTGGCGCTGCCTTGCTCTTCATAAGGCTGCTGCTGATAGCCGGAATCGGTGCCGCCGCCATCAATGCCCTGCAGCAAAGCGGAGGGATCGACGCCGAAGAACAGCGCGACGACAACAATGACCAGCAGGCCCACTCCTCCGCCGATGGTGCGGCCGCCGAACCCGCCCCGGCCCAATCCGCCGCCGCCCAATCCACCACCGCCGAGCCCGCCA
>DASYDA010000562.1:0-12894 GCA_036499865.1 Dongiaceae bacterium
GAAGATTTTACCGTGAGCCGGCCCTTGCGCGACGAAGCGGAAGCCAAGGCTGCACTCGACGTGGCCGGCATTGACGTGAAGGCGCAGTTCATCGTCGGCCCCTACCTCGCCGAGGTCGATGAGACGCCGGAAGGCTTGAAGCCGAACAGCGCGCGCGAACGGATCCGCGCGAGCCGTCTGCCCACCACTACTCCGGACCAGGGTTCCTGGACCGCCCGGATCGAAGGTTGAGTTAAGCGATGTACCGTTACGATGAATTCGATGCCACTTTCGTCGCCGAGCGCGTGAAGCAGTTCCGCGGCCAGGTGGCGCGGCGCCTGGCCGGCGAGTTGACCGAAGATGAGTTCCGGCCGCTGCGCCTGCAAAACGGCGTCTATCTGCAGCTTCACGCCTACATGCTGCGGATCGCGGTCCCCTATGGTGTGCTCTCCTCGAAGAAGATGCGCAAACTCGCCTTCATCGCGCGGCGTTACGACAAGGGGTTCGGGCATTTCACCACGCGGCAGAACATCCAGTTCAACTGGCCGCAACTCGATGAGATCCCCGACATCCTGGCCCATCTTGCCGAAGTCGAGATGCATGCGATCCAGACCAGCGGGAACTGCATTCGCAACACGACGGCCGACCACTTCGCCGGCGTGGCGCCCGACGAGATTGAGGATCCGCGGCTCTGGGCGGAGATCATCCGGCAGTGGTCCACGCTGCATCCCGAATTCGCCTTCCTGCCGCGCAAGTTCAAGATCGCGGTGACCGGCGCGAGTCATGATCGCGCGGCGGTCAAGTTCCACGACATCGGTCTGAAGATGGTGCGGAGCGAGGCGGGGGAAGTCGGCTTCGAGGTGATCGTCGGCGGCGGCATGGGCCGTACGCCCGCGATCGGCCCGACCATCCGCAGATTCCTGCCGAAGCAGAATCTCCTGAGCTATCTGGAGGCCATTCTGCGGGTCTACAACATGCTCGGCCGGCGCGACAATCTCTACAAGGCGCGGATCAAGATCCTGGTCTCGGCGACCGGCACCGAGGAGTTCGCCCGCCTCGTGGAAGAGGAATGGGCGCGGATCAAGGACGGCGTGCTGGTGTTTCCCGAAGAAGAGGTTGCGCGCATCCGCCAATATTTCACGGCGCCCGCCTATGAAAAACTTCCGGCGATCTCTCCGGAATTCGAGACGGCGAAGCGCGGCGATCCCGCTTTCGCGCGCTGGGTGCGCGCCAATACCCATGCGCATAAGGTCGATGGCTACAGCATCGTCACGATCTCGCTGAAGCCGGAGGGTGGCGCGCCGGGCGATGCTTCGGCCGACCAGATGGACCTGATCGCCGATCTCGCCGACGAATACAGCTTCAGCGAGCTGCGGGTGACGCATCACCAGAATCTGGTGCTGCCGAGTGTGCGCAAGCAGGATCTCTTCGCGCTCTGGCAGCGCCTGGCGGCGGTGCGCCTCGCCAATGCGAATGTCGGTTTTCTCACCGATATCATCGCCTGCCCGGGGCTGGATTATTGCAATCTCGCCAACGCGCGGTCGATCCCGATCGCCCAACGTCTGTCGCGCCGGTTCAACGATTTCCAGCGGTTGGAGGAGATCGGCGAAATCCGCGTCAACATCTCCGGCTGCATCAATGCCTGCGGCCATCACCACGCCGGCAATATCGGCATCCTGGGTGTCGATAAGCAGGGCGAGGAATTTTACCAGATCACCCTCGGCGGATCGTCGAAGGACGATTCATCGATCGGCAAGATCATCGGTCCCGCTTTCGGGATCGATCAGGTCGCCGATGCCGTCGAGACGATCGTGAATGTCTATCTGCACCAACGCACAAATGCCGATGAGCGGTTTCTGGAAACCTACCGCCGCGTCGGAATGGATCCCTTCAAGGAGAAGCTCTATGGCCCTGCTCAAGCACGGCGCCCTGCAGCCGAATGAATGGTTGACGTTGGCGGACAACGAGGACTTGCCGGACGGCAAGCCCGTGGTTCTGTCGCTTGACCGCTGGAAGAAGGACCGGGAAAGCTTGCTCGGCCGCAACACGCCGATCGGCCTGCGCCTGCGCAGCGACCAGTCGCCGGTGCTGGTGGCCGAAGACCTGGAGCGCTTTCCGCTGATCGTCCTGGAATTTCCGAAGTTCACCGACGGCCGCGCTTATTCCTATGCCCGCATCCTGCGGGAGCGGCTCGGTTACCAGGGCGAGATCCGGGCCACCGGACAGGTGTTGCGCGACCAATATCTCTTTATGACCCGCTGCGGCATCGATTCCGTCGAGATCGCGGATGAGTCGAAAGCCGGCGGATATCTGGAATCGCTGGGCGAGTTCTCGGTCTGGTACCAGCCGACGGCCGACAAGCGCCCGACGGTACTCGCGCGCCGCCTGGCGAAGCAGGAAAATGCCGGCGGCAGTCCGGTCGTGCGCGAAAGCGTGGCGGCGAGCTGGGCTTATTGACCGCTTGAGTTCTGAGTCTCGATTCCCGTTTGAACTGCGGCGGCTTCGGCCGCCGCTTTTCTTTTAGCTGCGCATCTTCTTATAAGCGGCGAGCGCTCTCTCCCGGGCTTCTCCATGATCGAGGATGGGGTTCGGGTAGTCGTGACCGAGGGTCACGCCGTACCGGGCGAGGCTTTCCTTCGAGGCTTCCCAGGGCGCATGGATGAGCTTGGCCGGGAGCCTCATGAGTTCCGGCACCCAGGCGCGGATATAGTCGCCCTTTGGGTCGAATTTCCGGCTCTGCAGGATCGGATTGAAGATGCGGAAATAGGGGGAAGCATCCGCGCCGCTGCCGGCGACCCATTGCCAGTTCCCGGCATTCTGCGCGAGGTCCGCATCCACCAGGGTGTCCCAGAACCAGGCCTCGCCGGCGCGCCAATCGATCATCTGGTCCTTGATCAGAAAGGACGCGACGATCATGCGGACGCGGTTGTGCATCCACCCGGTTTGCCAAAGCTGGCGCATGCCGGCATCGACGATCGGGTAGCCCGTTTCTCCACGCTGCCAGGCCGCCAAACCCCGCGCGTTCGCCCTGAAGGGGAAGTCCGCAAAGCGCGGTGACCAGGCCTTCGTCGGCAGTTCCGGAGAATGATAGAGCAGGTGGCTGTTGAAATCCCGCCAGCCCAACTGGCGAAGAAAGGGCAGGGCGAGATCGCCATGATGCGCCATCATCCTCCGCCAGACCTCATGCACGCTGATCTCGCCCCAGGCCAGGTGCGGGCTGAAGCCGGAGGTGCCATCCAAGGCGGGATGGTCTCTGTCGCGCTCGTAGCGGGCAACGTGTCGCAGGAAGCGACGCAGCCGCCTTTCCGCGGCTGCCTCTCCGGGTTCCCAGGCTGCGGCCAATTGATGCGTCCAGGCGGCGGTCTCCTGCCAATCTTCGAGAGAATCGCTCTTCGGCCAATCACGTGGTGCCATCAGCGCCTTCGGTTTCGGCTGTCGCGCAGGCGGCTGATAGCCTTCCGCAAGCCGCCGCCAGAAGGCGGTGAACACCTTGAATGATCCACCCGTGCCGGTCTTCAACCGCCAAGGTTCGTGCAGGCGGTTGGCCGAGCCCTCGATGATCTCGACGCCGCTCTTGTTGAGCATCGCAATGACCGCGGCGTCTTCCGCGATCTGCGCCGGCTCCAGGCTGCGGTTGAAGGCGACGGCGTTGGCGCCCGCCTGCTTTGTAAGATCGAGAAGCACTTTGGGCGCCGGCCCTCTCCGTAAAACGAGATTGCTGCCGATGGCGCGGAGGCTGTCTCGAAGCGAGATTACACTCTGCCCGCGCCACCAGCGCGCAGCGGCGCCGTATCCGCCAAAATCTCCGAGGCCGGATCTCGAATTCGATCGGATGGTGACGGGGATCACAGGCTGCTTCCTGGCAACGGCCTCGGCCAGCGCCGGATTGTCGGCCAGGCGCAGGTCGCGGCGTAGCCAGACGATGATGGCTGCGTCACGCATCGTTGCGCGGTCTGTGGACAGGCGTCATCGCAGCGTCTAGCTTTCGGCGTTTTTGGGCATCAGGGCCTCGATGATCGGGGCCTGGAGGATAGCATGATCATCGATCGCATACCGCTCGGCATCATCTGCGCCATGCCCGAAGAATTGGCGGCATTGCTTGGCGACATGAGCGGCGTCGAGCGGCGGGAGCTGGCCGGGCGCGAAGTCCTCAAGGGCCGCCTTTATGGGCGCAGCGTGGCGGTCATCGAAAGCGGGATCGGCAAGGTTGCATCCGCGATGGTCGCGACGCTGTTGCTGGACGCTTTGCATTGCCGGGCCGTGCTGTTTTCCGGCGTCGCCGGCGGCATCGACCCCACCCTCAACATCGGCGATCTGGTGGTCGCGCGGCGGCTGATCCAGCATGATTATGGACGGCTGCAGGCGGAGGGTCTCACGCCCTTCCGTCCGGGCGTGCCGCCTTTCGGCCCGGGAAGACGGGATTATGCGTTCGACCTTCCGGACGATCTCGCCGGCCGCATCGAGACCGCCATGAATGGCCTCCGGCTTCCGCCGCTTCCGGCTGAGCTGGTCGGCGTGGAAAGGAGCACCCTATCGCCCGTGCTGAAGCTCGGCACGATCGTGAGCGGCGATCAATTCATCAATGACGAGACAGTCCGCCGGAGGCTGCAGACCGAGTTCGGTGCCCACGCCGTCGAGATGGAGGGCGCGGCGGTGGCGCAGGTCGCCGAAGCCTTCGGCGTGCCGGCCATCGTCATCCGCAGCCTGAGCGATCTTGCCGGCGCCGAGAGCCATCTGGATTTCGGCAAGTTCGTGGCCGCGGTCGCGCCCACGGCGGCGCGGGTCGTTGAACGCCTGGTCCCGGTCCTGGATTGACGCGTCATGGAAGGGCCGGATCTGGTGGTCTCGATCGTGCTGGTCGTCGTCGCCGTCGCGATCGGCGGCTTGGCCAACTGGCAGCTCCGGCGGCCCTTCGATCGCCGGCTTTGGCCGGTCTTGCCCTGGCTCGGCGTCCAGTTCATCGCTTTCGCGCTTTCACTGGTTTTCGCCGCCCATCTGGTCACCCTGTTGTCGGGCCAACATTTCTCCGGCCGCAGCGGCTACTGACGGATTTACTCGCGGCGGATTTAGGGGGGTGGATTTACGGGCGTGCGAGACGCTCACGCCATTGCAAGATCTCGATTTCCGCCTCGTCGCCGGATAAGGGCACCGGCGCCTGGACGCCCCAGATCGGCCTCGGCCAGGCCGGATCATCCTTGAAACGGCCGACGATATGGACATGAAGCTGCGAGACCACGTTGCCGAGCGCGGCGACGTTCAGTTTTTCCGGTTTGAGATGGTCCCGAATGGCGCGGCTCACCCGGCCGATCTCGTCCAGTAAAGTCCGCTGGTCGCTGGGATCGAGGTCGATGATTTCCCGGATTCCGGTGCGGCGGGGGACCAGGATCAGCCAAGGATAGACCCGGTCGTTCATTCGAAGCACCCGGCAGAGCGGCCAATCGAGCAGAAGCAGGGTATCGGTATCCAATCGGCTATCCAGCGCAAATCCCGCTTCTGACATTTTCCGGTCCACGATGTGCGGTTGTTCCTATCCCGTCGCGGTGATACCAATCGAGGCCGCTTCGGGTTCGATTCCCAGGTGCAATCTAGCGGATGATTCGTGTCAGTCGCCATATCCATGCCCGGAAAATCCTTGCCCGGACCTGATCGATGATGATCCAGACCCTCGCCTCGGTATTCTCTCTCCTGCTGGGGACGTTGATCCTGGTTCTGGGGAATTCCCTGCTCGGCATCGTGCTGCCGGTGCGCATGGGGCTGGAGCATGTTCCGGAAGTCTATTCCGGCTTGGTGATGTCCGCTTACTATCTGGGTTTCGTGCTGGGCAGCTGGCAGATCCAGATGCTGATCAAGCGGGCGGGCCATATCCGGGCCTTTGCGGCTCTGGCGGCGATCCTGACATCGGCCGCAATGCTGCATGCCTTGGTCTTCGACATCTGGGTCTGGGCCGGTTTACGCGTGCTGAATGGCCTCTGCATGGCGGGCCTCTACGCCATCATCGAAAGCTGGCTCAATGTCAAAAGCAGCAACGAGAACCGAGGTCAGGTGCTCTCGATCTATGTTGTGACGGTCTATACCGCGTCGTTCAGCGGCCAGTTCCTGGTCAATATCGGCGACATCAACGGCACGACGCTGTTTTGCATCGTCGGCCTCGCGACGGCGCTCTCTCTCGTGCCGGTGGTGCTCACCCGCGTCGCCGGCCCGGAAATCGACAAGATCCGGGCGATGAGCCTGCTCGGCCTCTATCGGGCCTCACCGCTGGGCGTGGTGGTCACGTGCGGGGCCGGCCTGCTTTCCGGCGCCTTTTACGGCCTGGGCGCGATTTACGCCAATGAACTCGGCCTGAGCGTCTTCCAGGTTTCGCTTTTCATGGGTGCGCCAATCTTCGGCGGATTCGCGCTGCAATATCCGATCGGCCGTCTTTCGGACCGCTATGATCGTCGCACGGTTCTGTTGGCGGTCCTGATCGGCGCGCTGGCCGCCAGTGTGGCGCTGGCGCTCATCAGCATGCGGGCAGGGCCGTTCTACGGCACGCTGGCTGCGGCCTTCGTGTTCGGTGGGTGCCTTGCGGCCATCTATCCGATCGCGGTGTCGCAGGTTTACGACTACATCGATCGCGCCTTGATGGTGGCGGCCTCGGGCGGCCTCCTGCTGATCTGGGCGATGGGCGCGGTGGCCGGACCGCTCCTGGCTTCCTCATTCATGGGTTGGATGGGTCCCAAGGCATTCTTCATCTATCTCTCGACCGTCTCGCTTATTCTGGTGATCTTCACGCGCTACCGGATGATCCGCAGGCTGGCGCGGCCGGCCGATCAGCAAACCGGCTTCGTCCCGGTGCAAACCACCTCGGCCATCGCCGGCGCGCTCGATCCGCGCACCGATCCGCTGCCGGAGTTCTATTACGACGACGCCGATCCCGGCGATCGGTGAAATGGTCCCGCCGACGACATGAAGCCGCCGGCGGGTGAGGGCGCCTCCGGTCTCAGACCGGCCGGTCGCCGAGAATGGTCGCACGATGCATGCGGCGGTGCTGCGGCCAGTAATCCGCCACCACCATGTGCGAGGTGATTCGGTTGTCCCAGAACAGCACGTCGCCCGCCTGCCAGCGATGGCGGTAGCCGAATTGCGGCTGCTCGATATGACGGAAGAGCAGTTCCAGCAGGGCATCGCTTTCCAGATGCGACAACCCCTCGATCTCCTCGGTGAAACCACGGTTGACGAAGAGGCCCTTTTCGCCGGTTTCCGGATGCGTCCGGACCACCGGATGGCTCACCGGCGGGTTGTTTTTGCGTGCGCGCTCCCATTTTTCCGGGTCGTTGTCGGGGCCGTAATATTTGCTGACCCGAAAGCTGCGGGTGAAATCATGCCGCGCCGTCAGGCTGGCAAGAGCCTGCTTCAGCGGTTCGGAGAGCCCTTTGTAAGCGGCGCCCAAATCGGCGAACAATGTATCGCCGCCGGTTTCCGGAATGGCCACTCCATAGAGGATGGAGCCCAGTGGCGGCGTCGCGATGAAGGTCACGTCGGTGTGCCAGAGGTCGGGCTCGGGCGGCGTTTCCCGATCGTAGTTGAGGACGATGATCTCCGGGTTCTCGTTGTTGTCGTCATTATTCAGCAGCGGATGGATATGGAGATTGCCGAAACGGACGGCAAAGGACTTCTGCTCGCTCGGTGTCAGGCTCTGGTCCCGGAACAGCAACAGCTTGTGCTTGATCAGGGCTTCTCTGACCGCGGCGATGGTTTCATCGGCATGCGGCTTGGCGAGATCGAAATCATGCACTTCGGCGACGAAGGTCGGGTTGAGCGGCGCCACGTCGAGCTTCCTGGCGTTCGATGCGGAAGGCTTGCGGGCAAGGGCTGTGGTGGACATCGAAGTTCCTCCTGTTTTGGAACGGGTGAGACGGGCTATTCATGGCCCTTCCAGGGCGTGAGTTTTCGTTCGAGCAGCCTAAGCGCGGTGAGAAAAACAGTCGCCAAGGCGGCGATGGTCAGGATCCCCACGAAGACGACGTCGGTAACCAGGAATTGCGCGGCGGAAAGGGTCATGAATCCGAGGCCCCTGGTGGCCGCCACCAGTTCCGCGGCGACCAGCGTGGACCAGCCGGCGCCGATGGCGATCCGCAGCCCGGTCAGGATTTCCGGCAAAGCGCTGGGAAGAGTGACATGGCGAAAAATCTGCCAGGGCTTGGCGCCCAGGCTCTGTGCCGCCTGGACGCGGCCTTGCGAGACCGAGCGGATGCCGGCCTGCGCCGAGATCACGATCGGCGCAAACATTGCGAGCGACAGCAGCGTGATCTTGGCGACCTCGCCAATGCCGAGCCAGATGATGACCAGCGGCAGGTAGGCCAGCGGGGGTACCGGCCAATAAAGCTGGATCAGGGGCCCGAAAATACCGCGCGCCAAGCGGCTGCCGCCCATGGCGAGGCCGAGCGGGATGCCGATGCCCGCAGCGATCAGGAAACCGCTGCAGACCCGGAACAGGCTGGTCGCGACATGCTGCAACAGGGTCGCATTCGAGAATCCATCGACCGCCACCGCATAAAACTGGGTGGCAACATCCCAAGGAGACGGCAGGAAGAGCGGTGCCACCAGTCGGTATTTCGTTGCCAGCGCCCAGGCCAGCAGCAGCGCCAACGTCGTCCAGAGACCGATATTGGCGGTGCGGTTGCGCGCGGTGGTCTTCGCGGTGCGGATCCAGCGCAGTGGCCAGGTGGGTGCGCCTTCAGCTTGCGCGAGCAATGACAGGTCGACCATGGGGTTCAACTCCGGTTTGATGGATGAGCGCGCGGATCTCCTCGCGGAAAGCGATGAATTGCGGATCGGATTTCACCGCGGAAGCATCCCGGGTGGCGACGAAGCGCCGGACGAAGTCCAGTTTGTAGCGTTTGATGATGCGTCCCGGTCGCGGCGACATGACGACGAGTTCGGTGCCGAGGAACAACGCCTCCTCGATGGAGTGGGTGATGAAGAAAATCGCCTTGCCGGTCCGCGCCCAGACATCGACGATCAGTTCCTGCATGGTCTCGCGGGTGAGGGAATCGAGCGCGCCCAAGGGCTCGTCCATCAGCAGGATGTCGGGATCGGTCGCCAAGGCCCGGGCCAGGCTGACCCGCTGGCGCATACCGCCGGAGAGCTGATAGGTGGCGGACTTCTCGAAGCCTTCCAGGCCGACCAATTTCAGCAAGTCGCGCGCCTTGCATTCCCGGGTGTCGCGGTCAAAACCGGCCAGCCGCAAACCGAAGGCGACATTGTCCAACACGCTGAGCCAGGGATAGAGCGTATCCTTCTGGAACACGACGCCGCGATCCGGGCCGGGGCCGGTGACCGGGAAGCCATCCACGGTCACCGTGCCGCCGGTGGGTTTGAGAAAGCCGGCCATGACATTCAGGAGCGTGGTCTTGCCGCAGCCCGAAGCGCCGAGCGCGACCGTGAATCCGCCCCGGTGTATCGTAAGCGAGGCGTCCGCCAGGGCATCGACGGGGAGGGCGTCCGTGCCCGGATAGGTAACGCTCGCCTTTTCTACGATGAGTGTCATGACCGGATACTCCTGACGCCGTGCTCAGTTCGCCGCCAAGGTTGCTTGGACAAAGCGCGGATCGATAAAGGCCGCGTAGCTGTCCAGCACCTGGTTGACCTTCTGCTGCTCCTTCAGGAATTCCGCGGTGTCGTGGAGCGTCTTCGCAAGGCTGCTGCTTTCACCGCCGCCCAGCCAGGTGGCGCTCGCCTGGTCGGCGGCCGGGATATAGGTTGAGACCTTCAGCCGGTCGACGACGTCCTGCTGCTTGGCGCCGATGAACTTGGAGAGCGATTTAACATTATCGGAATCGGCGCTCCAGCTTCCGGGATTGGTTTCGTAGTCGCGGTAATACCTGTCGACGATCTTCACGAACTTCTGCACGAACTCGGCATCGTTCTTGATCAGATCATCGGTAGCAACCAAGGCGCTGAACGTGACCGCGCCACGCGCCGCGGCCTGCTTCGCGGTGAGAATCTCCTTGCCGCTCTTTAGCAAGGCCCCCAATGCCGGGTCCCAGACAAAAGCGGCGTCGATATCGCCGCGCTGCCATCCGGCGACGATCTCCGGCTGGGGAATGGCGAGCACGGTGGCCTCATTCGGCTTGATTCCTTCCTGTTTCAACGTGCTGAGCAGCATGAAGTGGTCGGTGGAGACGGGTGCCGCGGCCACGCGCTTTCCCTTGAGGTCGGCGAGCGAGTTGATGCCGCTACCGTTGCGCACGACGAGCGCCTCATCCTCGCCGGCCCCGGCGCTGATATAGACCGCTTTCACGTCGATACCCTTGCTGACCGAAGCCGCGAAGGGGCTGGACCCGACCTCGCCAATCTGCACGTCGCCGGCGGCGATGGCGGCGAATATCTCGGCGCCCGAATTGAATTGCCGAAACTCGACATGCCAGCCGGGAATAGCCTGGATCTCGCCAGAGGCGACCGCGCGGGTCCAGGGCGAGAAGCCGGTCTGATAGGCGATGGTGATCGTATGATCGTCCGCCTTGGCGATCGATTGGATGCCGAGGCCGATGGCCAGCGCGGCAATGAGGGTACGTGCAAGAGACATGGACAGACTCCTTCTGTCGCGTCATGCGATGGCATGCGCGGGTTTTTGACTTGATCGAAATGCTAGAGATTAAAAGCGCAGGCTAGCCACGCGGCGCGGTTCCTACCGCGCGCAACAACACGCGGCGCCGTAACAAGCTCCGGCCGCGCATGCAATGCTATTCATTCGCATTTGCCGTGACATCCTGGCCTCCTGTCGCGTGACGCGCCGAAGTGAATCGGCGCCACCCCGTCAATCTAGAGGGGTGGGGACCATGGGCAACGCAGAAGTTCTGATGCGGGAGAGAAGGATTTCTTGGGTCTTGGGCTCGGACCCGCTGAAGCTATCGCTGCGCGGTCCGCCAGTTCGGCGCCTGATAGACCGGCACATTGGCCTTCGGCAGCGGCGTCTTGCCGGCGATCATGTCGGCGCATTTCTCCGCCATCATGATGGTCGGCGCGTTGAGGTTGCCGCTCACCACGGAAGGCATGATCGAGGCATCGACCACGCGCAGGCCTTCGATACCGTGCACCCGCGCCTGTGGATCCACCACCGCCATATTGTCGGTGCCCATCTTGCAAGTGCAGGAGGGGTGATAGGCGCTGTCGCCACGCGCACGGATGAAAGCGTCGATATCCGCATCGCTGGTCACGTGGTCGCCGGGCTGGATCTCCGGGCCGCGATAGGGATCGAAGGCCTTCTGCGCGAAGATCTCGCGGGTGAGTTTCACGGCGTCGCGAAATTCGCGGCGGTCGTTCTCGGTTTGCAGATAATTGGGCTGGATACGCGGATGTTGCTTGGGATCGTTCGACTTCAGCTTGATCCAGCCGCGCGCCTCCTGGCGCATATTGCCGATATGCACCTGATAGGCATGAGAGGTGCCGTTCTTGCGGCCGTGGTCGTTCACGGTCGAGGGCAGGAAGTGGAACTGCAGGTTGGGATGCTCGATGCCCGGCTCCGAACGGATGAAGCCACCGGATTCGAGATGCGAGGTGGAGCAGATGCCCTTATGCGTCAGGAACCATTCGACGCCGGCCAAGGCCATCGGCATCGGCTTGGTATAGGTGTAGAGCGTGATCGGCTGCTTGCATTGCTGCTGGATATACATCTCCAGATGTTCCTGGAGATTTTCCCCAACACCCGGCGAGTCATGCACGACGTCGATGCCCATCTCGCGGAGATGATCGGCGGGTCCGATGCCGGAGAGCATCAGCGTCTGCGGCGAGTTGATGGCGCCGCCGCTCAGGATCACCTCGCGCTCGGCGCGATAGCGCTTGGTCTGGCCGTTCTGCACGAATTCGACGCCGACCGCGCGCTTGCCTTCGAACAGGATGCGCGTGATGAAAGCCCGCGTCTCGATGGTCACATTCGAGCGTTTCTCAGCCGGCCGCAGATAACCCATGGCGGCTGACCAGCGGCGGCCGTTATGGGTCGTCATATCCATCCGCCCGACGCCTTCCTGCTGGTAGCCGTTCATATCCTTGGTGAAAGGATAGCCGGCCTGCTGCCCGGCCTCGATGAAGGCTTCGTAAAGCGGGTTCCGCTGGTTGCCGGTATGGACCCAGAGCGGCCCTCTATCGCCATGATAGTCGTCACCGCCCACTTCGCGATGCTCCGCGCGTTTGAAGTAGGGGAGAATCTCCTGATAGGACCAGCCTTCGCAACTCTCCTTGAAGGCCCAGCGGTCGTAATCCAGCGCATGGCCGCGGATATAGACCATGGCATTGAGGCTGGAGGAACCGCCCAGCACACGCCCACGGGGCCAATACATGACGCGGTTGTTCATGTAAGGCTGCGGCTCGGTCTCGTAGTACCAGTTGTAGTGGTCGTGGCAGAGGTTATACATCAGCGCTGCCGGCATATGGATCTGCCAGTTCCACCAATGGTCCTTCGGTCCGGCTTCCAGCGTGCATACCTTGACGGAGGCGTCCTCGCCCAGGCGATGGGTCAGCACGCTGCCGGCGGAGCCGGCGCCGATGATCAGGTAGTCGTAACTCGCGTCGAATTTCATTTCGGGAAGACCTTGTGTTCTTTTGTGTATGCCCGGTTCACCCGAGCTTGAGCGCGAGTTTGGCGTTGAGGTAGTCGAGCACCAGCCGGCGCGCACGCGTCGCATCCGGTTCCTGGGAAGCGAGTGCCGCACGCAGCCACAGGCCGTCGATCAATGCCTCGGTGACGCAGGCGATCTCTTCGGCATCCGTACGGCCGAGCCGTCGCAGCGCATCGACCAGGTTGTCATGGAGACGCGAGATGACGATCTGCTGGATTCGGGCAAGTCGCTCGCTGTGGGGCACCTGGGCCCAGAAGGCGAGCCAGGCCGAGACGGCGGCCGGGGTGAAGATTTCCGACCCGAGATTGCCGTCCACCAC
>DASYDA010000563.1:0-3372 GCA_036499865.1 Dongiaceae bacterium
CTGTTCCATGTAGACGGGGTCCAGCGCGTATTCCTGGGCCAGGATTTCGTCACGGTTACGAAGACCGAGGCCAAAGACTGGGCGGTGCTGAAACCGGCGCTGCTTGGCGTCATCATGGAACATTTCGTCTCGGGTCAGCCGATCATGCTCGCGACTGCGCCGGCCGCTGGTGCGGACAGCGCGCCCGAAGGTGATGATGACGAGATTGTTGCGCAAATCAAGGAACTAATTGATACGCGTGTGCGGCCTGCCGTCGCGCAAGACGGCGGCGACATCATTTTCCACTCCTTCGAGGAAGGCGTCGTTTATCTTCATATGCAGGGTTCCTGCTCCGGATGCCCAAGTTCCACGGCGACACTGAAGATGGGTATCGAGAACATGCTTCGCCACTACGTTCCCGAGGTTTTGGAAGTCCGGCCGGTTTAGTTCAGCAAGCCGAGCCGGCATATGCCCGATTCTCCCGTTTCGCCCGAGCATTTGCCGCCCGAGCATTTGCCGGTTGATCGCCAGGCGCTTGAGCAGATCTTCCTGGAGGCGCATACGACGCGGCGCTGGGCGGAGCGCGGCGTTCCTGACGATTTGCTGGCACGATGCTATGACCTCGCGAAAATGGCGCCGACCAGCGCCAATTGCCAGCCGCTGCGGATTCTCTTCGTTCGCAGCGCGGACGCCAAGGAGCGGCTGAAGCCGGCGCTCTCTCCGGGGAATGTCACGCAGACCATGGCGGCGCCGGTCACGGCCGTATTCGCCGCGGATATGGAATTCCACGAACACCTGCCGCGCCTCTATCCCGGTGCCGACGCAAGATCCTGGTACGCCGGCAAGCCGGAAGCCATCCGCGGCGGCGCGGAGCTCAACGCCGCGTTACAGGTCGGCTATTTCATCCTGGCGGCACGGGCTTTGGGATTGTCTTGCGGGCCGATGGGTGGCTTCGACCGCGCCAAGGTCGATCAGGCCTTCTTTGCCGAGGCCGGTTGGGGCCGGACCTGGCGTTCGCAGGTTCTATGCAATCTCGGTTATCCGGGGCCTGACGGCACGCGCCCACGCGATCCGCGCTTCCGTTTCGACGAAGCCTGCCGGATCGCCTGATCCGGTTAAGCCCGATCCGGTTGCTTTCGTCCGAATTACATCAGCGGTTTCGGCAGGCGGCTCTGATCGATCAGCGGATAGTCACGCGCGTTGAAGAGCTGATAGTGCCACCATTCGTTCTGGTAGAAGTCCCAGCCGGCCGCCGACATGATCCCCATCAGGATGAAACGGTTGCGTTGTGCATCGAGGGGAATATCCAGGCGGGCATGATGCGAAAGCGGCCGCATGTCGTCGAAACCGGTGCCCATTTCAAGCGCGCGGCCCGTTTCATCGATCACGGTGAGATCGATGGCGACGCCGCGGTTATGCGGCGATCCGCGCCGGGGATCGGCGATGAATTCGGGATCCGGGCAGGCCTCCCAAAGCTTCCATTGCGCTTCATTGGGGCGAAAGGCATCGAAGATCCTGAATCGCAATCCGAGGGGCTTGGCGAGCCGGATCGCGGCGGCGAACTTCTCGGCGGCGGTTTCGTGCAAATAGCAGACCGCCTGGCGGTAGATGGGCTTGCCGGTGATGTTCTCCGGCGTTGCATAGGCCAGCGCAAATTCCACATCGAAATCGGCGCGCGTGATCTCTACCATCGCCATGATGCAGCCGATTCCCCCAACTTTCGCCATAGCGGCCCAATGATCGCGAAATGACTAACAGATCGATCCCAGGCGGTACAGCCCAACCAAGTCGCGAAGCCGCCAGCGGTGCACATGGAGCGATCCTCGCGCTGGAGACCGGCGGTCGGGCATGCTCCGTGGCCATAACCGTGGGTTCTGTCATCCTCGCGCAGGAGACCGTGGTCACCGATCACGGCCAAGCGACCTTACTGATGCCGATGATCGAAAGGGTCCGTAGCGCCGCCGGATACGACTACGCGAAACTCGATCGCATCGCGGTCGCCGTCGGGCCGGGGAGCTTCACCGGGCTTCGCGTCGGCATCGCGGCGGCACTCGGTCTATCGCTGGCCACGGGTGTTCCGGCCGTGGGGATTTCAAGTTTCCATGCGACAGCGGCCATACGCGCGGAGGAACGCGCGGATCTGCGCCGGTTCGTGCTGCTCGACAGTCGCCGCGATGAGCCGTTCCTGGCGGAGCTCGACGCCGAGCAAAGGTTCGTCCGGCCGCCTGTCGTCGTATCGATCGAAAGGCTGGATGCGATTTTGGCTTCGGCGGGTCCGGCGATCCTGACCGGCGATGCGCCAATCCTGTCGCGTGGTGGTTTCCCGCGTGACATCAGAATTCTTCCCGCTCAACCGAACGCAATCCGCGTGGCGGCACTCGCCGCCGATCCGTCGCGCCGCTATGATCTTCCACCCGAACCGGTCTATGTGCGCCCCCCCGATGTGACGCTGGCGAAATCGTCGTGAGCGCGGCACTGGCCATTCGTCCCGTCGAAAGTTTCGATATGCCGGTGCTGGCCGGCCTGCATGCAGTCTGCTTCGATCAGGCCTGGGATCAGCATTGGAGCGTCAAATCTTTTACCGAGATTCTCTCGATGCCCGGCGCCGGTGGGCGCATCGCCGCGATCGGCGACGAGCCCGTCGGCTTCTCGATCGCGCGCATCGCTGCCGATGAAGCCGAACTGCTGTTGCTCGGCACGCATCCCGGGTGGCGCCGCGCCGGGCACGGGCATGCCCTGCTGGCGCATGTGCTGGAAGCGCTCGCGGCTTCGGGGGCGAAGCAGATCTATCTCGAAGTCGCCGCGCCCAATTTTCCTGCCCGGGCCTTCTATCGCAATGCCGGCTTCGTGCAGGTTGGCATGCGGCCGAAATATTATCACAACATGCGACAGGCGAAACCGGCTGCGGATGCAACGGCGGATGCCCTTATTCTCTCACGCGCGCTGGTTGCAGATAATCTATCTATAAAATAACAGCATTGCCTTATATCTCGAGAAGCCGGTAATATTCGTGCCCGGATATTGAGCGGATTTAAAACAATGTCGGAAGAGAATAAAGCCAATAGTTTGTTACAAATGGCGACCACAATCGTCGCCGCCCATGTATCGAAGAGCAATGTTTCCGCTAGCGAAATTTCACGGCTGATTACCGATATCTATCAGACGCTCAGTGGATTGGCCGGCGGCCGCATCACGGCAGCCGCGGCGAAGCAGGAGCCTGCAGTTCCCATTAAGAAATCCGTGATGCCCGACCACATCGTGTGTCTTGAAGATGGCCGTAAGCTGAAAATGCTGAAACGCCATTTGCGCACCGCCTACGGGCTTTCACCGGAGCAATACCGGGAGAAATGGGGCCTTCCGGCGGAATACCCGATGGTGGCGCCCAATTACGCC
>DASYDA010000564.1:0-4344 GCA_036499865.1 Dongiaceae bacterium
GGGACGCAGCTCCCGCGCTCCATCGTCGAGTACTATTACAAATCCGACGAGCTCAGCGATCCGATGGTCTCGGAAGAGCACATCACGGCCTTCGGCTGGGCGACGCCGCAGGATCTCGACGAGATCCTCGCCATGGCGCTCAGGATCAACGATTTCCTGCTGGGTCTTTTCCTCGGCGTCAGCCTGCGCCTGGTCGATTTCAAGCTGGAATTCGGCCGTCTCTATGAGAACGAGGAGATGCGCCTCGTGCTCGCCGACGAGATCAGCCCGGACAATTGCCGGCTCTGGGATGTCCGCACCGGCGAGAAGCTGGATAAGGACCGCTTCCGCCGCGATCTCGGCAATGTCGAAGAAGCCTATCAGGAAGTGGCGCGGCGCTTGGGGATTCTTCCCGAAGGTGGTCCCCGCGACATGAAAGGCCCGGCGACGATGCAGTGACGCCTTCGAAGGCGCATGCAGCGGCGGGCCGAGTTGGAACAGACGATTCGAGCAGGAGACACATGAAAGCCCGCGTTCATATCACCCTCAAATCCGGCGTCCTCGATCCGCAGGGGCGCGCCATTGCCAATGCGCTGCACTCGCTCGGCTTTGACAAGGTGGGCGACGTCCGCCAGGGCAAGTTCATCGAGATCGATCTCCAGGAAACCGACAAGGCCAAGGCCAAGTCGGCGGTCGACCAGATGTGCAGCAAGCTGCTGGCGAACACGGTGATCGAGAACTATGCGGTGGATTTGGTAGAGTAGTGGGCTTGTTCCTTCCTCATATTCATTCGTCATCCCCGCGCTTGGCGCGGGGATCCACGCCTTTTTCCGCCCTCGGAAAGGAAGGCGTGGATGCCCCTCTTGGACGTATTGGGACCAAGTCCGGGCATGACGCAGCGTTGTTTCAAGCGTCCTGCCACATCAAGGAGGCAGCATGAAATCCGCGATCATCGTTTTTCCCGGTTCCAACCGCGAGAAGGACGCCGAAGCGGCCCTGACCGAACTCACCGGCACGCCCCCGATCTTGGTCTGGCATCGCGACAGCGAATTGCCGAAGGTCGATCTGGTGCTGGTGCCGGGCGGCTTTTCCTATGGCGACTACCTCCGCTGCGGCGCCATCGCGGCGCATTCGCCGGTCCTGCGCGAAGTGAAGGCGCGGGCCGACAAGGGCATGGCGGTGCTCGGCATCTGCAACGGCTTCCAGATCATCTGCGAGGCGGGACTGCTGCCGGGCGTGCTGCTGCCCAATGCCGGCCTCAAATTCGTCTGCCGCAACATCAATCTCCGGGTCGAGACGTCGCAATCGTTGTTCACGTCGCGCTACGAGAAGGGCCAGATGCTGTCGATCCCGGTCGCGCATCACGATGGCAATTACTTCGCCGACGCAAAGACGCTGGACGAGCTGGAATCCCGCGACCAGGTGGCGTTCCGCTATTGCGCGCCGGACGGCAAGCTCGATCCGGCGCATAACCCGAACGGTTCGGCGCGCGCCATCGCCGGCGTGTTCAACCGCACCAAGAACGTGATGGGGCTGATGCCGCATCCGGAAAACGCGATCAGCGAGCTCCTGGGTTCGGTCGACGGGCGTGGATTGTTCAAGGGCATCGCGGAGGCTCTCGCGGCATGACGGCGACGGTGCGTGCGATTACCCCGAACATCATCGCGGAACACGGACTCACCAAGGAAGAATACGACCTGATCCTCGAGATCATGGGGCGCGAGCCCTCGATGACCGAGCTCGGCATCTTCTCGGTGATGTGGTCGGAGCATTGCTCCTACAAATCCTCCCGCGTGCACTTGAAGAAGCTGCCGACCAAGGCGCCCTGGGTGATCCAGGGTCCGGGCGAGAATGCCGGCGTCATCGATATCGGCGACGGGCAGGCGGCCATCTTCAAGATGGAGAGCCACAACCATCCCTCGTTTATCGAGCCCTATCAGGGTGCTGCGACCGGTGTCGGCGGCATCATGCGCGACGTCTTCACCATGGGCGCGCGGCCGATCGCCAATCTGAACGCGCTCCGCTTCGGCGAGCCGAACGATCCCAAGACCAAGCATCTGGTTTCGGGCGTGGTCGCGGGCATCGGCGGCTACGGCAATTGCATGGGTGTGCCCACGGTCGGCGGCGAGGTGAATTTCCACCCGAGCTATAACGGCAACATCCTGGTCAATGCGATGACCGTGGGTCTGGCCGATGCCGACAACATCTTCTATTCGGCGGCGGCGGGCATCGGCAATCCGGTGATCTATGTCGGCGCCAAGACCGGTCGCGACGGCATTCACGGCGCTACCATGGCGTCGGCGGAATTCAACGAGGATTCGGAAGAGAAGCGTCCGACCGTGCAGGTCGGCGATCCCTTCACCGAGAAGCTGCTGCTGGAAGCCTGCCTCGAATTGATGGCGACCGACGCCATTGTTGCCATCCAGGACATGGGTGCCGCCGGCCTGACCTCGTCTTCCGTGGAGATGTCGTCCAAGGGCGGGCTCGGTCTCGAACTCGATCTCGACAAGGTGCCGGTGCGCGAGACCGGCATGACCGCTTATGAGATCATGCTCTCGGAGAGCCAGGAGCGCATGCTCATGGTGCTGAAGCCCCAGGCGATGGAACAGGCCCGCGCGATATTCGAGAAATGGGAGCTGGATTTCGCCGAGATCGGCCGTCTCACCGATACCGGCCATCTCGTTCTGAAAAAGAACGGCAAGGTCGAGGCCGACATGCCGGTGGCGCCGCTGGTCGATAAGGCGCCGCTCTATCATCGCCCCTGGGTGCCGACGCCGGCGCAGCCGATCATCACGGCGAAGGAAGTGAAAGCGCCGCAGGACCTGATGCAGGTGCTGAAGACCCTGGTCGGTTGTCCGGATCTCGCTTCCCGGCGCTGGGTCTGGGAGCAATACGATCACCTGGTCATGGGCCGCACCGTGCAGCGCCCGGGCGGCGATGCGGCGGTGGTGCTGCTGCCGGGCGGTTCCGGCCATAAGGCGCTGGCCATGAGCTCGGATTGCACGCCGCGCTATTGCCAGGCCGATCCCAAGGCCGGCGGCGCGCAGGCGGTCGCCGAGAGTTGGCGCAATCTGACAGCGGTGGGCGCGAAGCCTTTGGCGGTCACCGACAACATGAATTTCGGCAATCCGCAGCGTCCCGAGATCATGGGCCAGTTCGCCCTTGCCATCGAAGGCATGGCGGAGGCCTGCATCGCGCTCGATTACCCGGTCGTTTCCGGCAATGTCTCGCTCTACAACGAGACCAACGGCAAGGGCATCCTGCCGACGCCGACGATCGGCGGCGTCGGCGTCATCGCCGATGCACGCAAATCGCCGAAGGTCGGTTTCCAATCGGCGGGCGATGCGGTTCTGCTGATCGGCGAGACGGCGGGATGGCTCGGCTGTTCGGTCTTCTTGCGTGAAATTTCGGGTCGAGAAGAAGGCGCGCCACCGCCGGTCGATCTCATCGCCGAGCGTCGCAACGGCGATTTCGTACGCGGCCTGATCGAGGCCGGGAAGGTCACCGCCTGCCATGACGTTTCCGACGGCGGCACATTGGTCGCGGTCGCCGAGATGGCCATGGCTTCGGGGATCGGCGTGGCGCTTGAGGCCAGGCCGAAGGAGAGCCCGGACCACGCCTTCTGGTTCGGCGAAGACCAAGCGCGCTATGTCCTTACAATCCGTGAGGGCGATAGGGCCGACGTTGAGGCCGCAGCCAAGGCGGCGTATGTGCAGATCCGCTATCTCGGCAAAACCGGCGGCAGTGATTTGACTCTGAAAGGAGCCGGGGCCATATCTGTCGCAGAGCTGAAATCGGCCCATGAGGCCTTCTTCCCGCGCCTGATGGGCGCCAAAACGGTTTAGGGGTGCCCCATGGCGATGGAAGCCAGCGAGATCGCACGACTGATCAAAGAGGCGATTCCGGATGCCGAAGTGGTGATCGAAGACCTGCGGGGCGACGGCGACCACTATGCCGCCCAGGTGACCTCGGCCAGCTTCGCCGGCAAGAGTCGGGTGCAGCAGCACCAGATGGTCTATCAGGCTTTGCGCGGCCGCATGGGCGACGAGCTGCATGCGCTGGCCCTGCAGACGAACCCTCCGGCAAACGCATAGCCGGCAATCAATCCGGCGACCTATAATGGGCGCCCAGCGAAAGAGGACAGATCATGAGTGAGAATCCGGTTTTCGACCGCATCCAGAGCGATATCGGCGGCAATGAGGTGGTGCTTTACATGAAGGGCACCCCGGTCTTCCCGCAATGCGGCTTCTCCGCCGCGGTCGTCCAGGTGCTCAGCCATATCGGCGTCAAGTTCAAGGGCATCGATATTCTGACCGATCCCAGCCTGCGCCAGGGCGTCAAGGAATTTTCCCAGTGGCCGACCAT
>DASYDA010000565.1:0-5279 GCA_036499865.1 Dongiaceae bacterium
AGCATGCGCAGCCGGTTGGCGCGCAATTTCGCGTCCTTGTCGTTCACCGTCACCTTGTCGAAGAAGGCATCGACGGGCTGGCGCAGTTTCGCCATCGCCGCCATCGCGCCGGTGAAATCCTCCTTCGCCACGGCCGCGCGCGCGGATTCCGACACCGTCGACAAGGCGGCGTTCAGGGACTTCTCCTCGTCCTGAACCACGGCGCCGGCATCGATGCTGCCATCGTAGCGGGCGTTGTCCTTCTTTTCTTCGATGCGCACGATGTTCGCGGCACGCTTATGCGCCGTCAGCAGGTTGGCGCCGTCGGCACTTTCCACGAAGCCCTTCAAGGCATCGACGCGCGCGATCAGGCGGGTGAGGTCGTCCTCGTCGCCGAGGGCGAAGACCGCCGAGATAAGATCGTGCCGGACGCCCTGCTCTTTCAGGGCGACCTTGAGGCGATCGGCGAAGAATTCCATCAGCAGAGCGATAACCGGTTCCGGTTGTGACTTGATCTTGTAACCATCGAACGCCGAACGCAGGATCGCGCGCAGCTTCAGCCGCAGACGATTCTCCAGAATCAGGCGGATGATGCCTAGCGCGGCGCGGCGCAAAGCGAACGGGTCCTTCGAACCGGTCGGGCGCTCATCGATGGCGAAGAAGCCGACCAGGCTGTCGATCTTGTCCGCGAGCGCCACCGCGGCGCTGACCGGGGCCTTCGGGCATAGATCGTTCGGCCCCAAGGGCTTGTAATGATCAGCAATTGCTTCGGCCACGGCGCCCGGGAGTCCCTCGTTGCGAGCGTAATAACGCCCCATGACGCCCTGAAGTTCCGGGAATTCCCCGACCATGCCGGAGACGAGATCCGCTTTGCAGAGTTCCGCCGCCTGATCGGCGAGCTTCGCGTCGCCGCTGGCGATTTTTTCGGAGAGAACAGTGGCGAGCGCGCGAACACGACGCACCTTGTCACCCACCGAGCCGAGCTTGGCGTGATAGGTGATGCCGTCGAGCGCCGGCACGCGATCGATCAAGCGGACCTTCTTATCCTGCTCCCAGAAGAACTGCGCATCGGAGAGCCGCGCGCGCAGCACGCGCTCATTGCCGGCGATGATCGCTTTGCCGCCGTCATCCGCCTCGGTGTTCGCGGTCACCAGGAAGCGCGGCGCGAGATTGCCCGCCTTGTCCAGCAGCGCGAAATATTTCTGATTGACGCGCATGGTCGTGGTCATGACCTCGGGCGGCAACGTCATGAAAACATCATCGATCTTGCCGACCAAGACGACCGGCCATTCGACGAGGCCAGTGACTTCGTCGAGCAAGGCATCGTCCTGCTTGACGGCGAGGCCTTCCTTGGTTGCCGCCACTTCCGCCTGCTTCCGGATCTCCGCGCGGCGTTCGGCGGGATCGAGGATCACCTTTGCGGCGCGCAGCTTGGATTGATAGTCGGTGAAGTTGGAAACTGCGATTTCACCGGGCGCCAGGAAACGATGACCGCGCGTCTTATCGATCGCGTCAATCGAGCCACCCGGCGTATATGCTTCCCAACTAATGCGGTTGGGCCGCAGTTTGCCATCAAACAGAAACAGGATGCTGTGAAGCGGCCGTACCCACCGCTTTTCAGCGTAGCCCCACCGCATGCTCTTGGGCCAAGGAAACTCGAAGACAGTGTCAGCTACGATCGTACCCAATAGAGCTTCTGTAGCGACGCCCTTCTTCTCGATCACCGCGAAATAGAATTCGCCTTTGCCGGTATCGCGCTTCTCGCATTGGTCCAGCGAAGCGAGACCAGCGGATTTTAAAAACCCGTCGATCGCCTGTTGCGGCGAACCGACCCGCGGGCCTTTCTTCTCTTCCTTCACATCCGGCTGCGCGACCGGCAGCCCGTCGACCACCAGTGCGAGGCGCCGCGGCGTCGCATAGGCATCGGCGCGGGTGAAGCTAAATCCTGCCGCTTTCAGTTTCTCGGTGACGAGGCGCTTCAAATCCTCCGCCGCGCGCGCCTGCATGCGGGCGGGGATTTCCTCGGAGAAGAGTTCCAGCAGCAATTCGGCCATGACGCGCTACGCCTCGACCTGGGTCGCGGCATAGGCCTCGCAGCAGGCCTTGGCGAGCGTGCGCACGCGGCCGATATAGGCTTGGCGTTCGGTCACCGAAATGACGCCGCGGGCATCCAGCAGATTGAAGAGATGACTGGCCTTCAGGCACTGGTCATAGGCGGGCAGCGGCAGGGTCTTGTTGCCCCCGAGCAAGGCCGCGCATTCCTTCTCCGCATCGGCGAAATGGCGGAACAGCAGATCGGTGTTCGCCTTCTCAAAATTGAACGCGGAATATTCCCGCTCGGCCTGCAGGTAGACGTCGCCATAGCTCATGCCCCCCGGACCATCAATTCCGTTGAAGTCGAGGTCGTAGACGTTCTCGACACCCTGCACATACATGATGAGGCGTTCCAGCCCGTAGGTGAGCTCGGTCGAGACCGGATCGCATTCGATGCCGCCCACCTGCTGGAAATAGGTGAATTGCGAGACTTCCATCCCGTCGCACCAGACTTCCCAGCCGAGGCCCCAGGCGCCGAGGGTCGGGCTCTCCCAATCGTCCTCGACGAAGCGGATGTCGTGGCGCGCGGGATCGATGCCGATCTCCTTCAGCGAGCCCAGATAAAGATCCTGGCTGTCGGCCGGCGAGGGCTTCAGGATCACCTGGAATTGATAGTAATGCTGCAGCCGGTTGGGATTCTCGCCATAGCGGCCGTCCTTCGGGCGGCGCGAAGGCTGCACATAGGCGGCGCGCCAGGGCTTGGGACCCAGCGCGCGCAGGGTGGTCGCCCAGTGGAAGGTGCCCGCTCCCACTTCCATGTCGTAAGGTTGCAAGATGGCGCAGCCTTGCCTTGCCCAATAAGCCTGCAATTTCAGGATCAGGGCCTGGAAACAAGTCTCCGGGTTGGGATTGCGGTTGGATTGAGCCGACATTTTCCCCACTGGCCGGTACGCGCGGACAGCCTTATTTGGTTATGGTGCGGTGCAAAATATCGAGGCGGTGTGGATTAATCAAGCAAACGGCCGGCCATCCGAAATAGGGATTTAGGCTGATCCCGCGCAGTCATGGCCGCCTTTCGCGGGAACATAGGCCCCGCATTTCGGGCATTGGACCATGTCTTCCACCGCGCGCTGCTGCGGGCGCTGGGCATTTGTCGGGTTGCCCGAACGATTGCTCTGCCGCGGGCCGCTTTGGCGGCCATTCTGTCCGTCAGGATCGCGCCGGGCGACATTGTTCATGCGTCCGACCACGCGCCAGACAAACCAGACGATCAGGCAGAGAATAAGAAGTTTGGGAAGACCTGGAAGTGTGAACATGGAGCCATTTAGCGCTCCACCCCCTCGGGGTCAAGTTGACCCCTTAAGTTGACCCATTGTCTTGCTCTCCTAAGGAAGGACCTCCAGGGGCAGCGCCGCGCCGCGCCGCAGGATCGCGTCGGCAGCCGTGGTGAACGCTCCGTCCTCCTCATGCAGGCGGAATCCCGGCAGCACGGCCAGCCTTTCGCCGGAACCGAGGACGGCGCGCAGGATCACCCGCTTGGCGCGCCGATCCCGCTTGGGGTGGATCGGCAGGATGAGGATCCCGCCAAACCGGGGTGCCAGCGCCAGCAGCAGATCGCCGAGGCGGTCGGCACGATGGATCACCGTGAAGATGCCGCCCGGCCGCAATACGGCGGCGGCGCAGGCGATCCAATCGGCAAGGCGCGCCTTTCCTTCCATGGTGGCCGCTGCCTTCAAGGGATGGGCCGAGACGGTTGCGGTTCCAGGCTTCAGATAAGGCGGATTGGCCATGACCTGGTCGAAGCGGCCAAGCTCCGGAGGCGGATCGAGGACATCGCCAAGCGCCAGGCTGACCCGTTCCTGCATGGCATTGGCGATCACGTTGCCACGGGCGAAATCCAGGAACGCGGTCTCACGGTCGAGGCCGACGATTTGGAGAGAGGGTTCGCGCCAAGCGAGGCAGAGCGCGGCCGAGCCGATCCCGCAGCCAAGATCGAGAATGCGTTGCCCTGGCGCGGCATCGATCGCCGCCGCAAGCAGCACTGCATCGACCGCGACGCGATAACCATCTTCCGGCTGCGCGACGATCACCTGTCCGCCCAAGAGACTGCCGGCCGGCCGGCCGGTCTCAGCGGCCACGAAATCGGGCATCGGATTCGGGTGTGTCAAAAACAGAATCCCAAGTCTATTCAGCGGCTTGGCCGCGCCGATCGGTCGCGGCAAGCCGCTTAGGCCGCCTTGACCCGAGGTATTATGCTTCTATGCTGCGGCGCTGACAAAGGCATCTGATGGCAAAGACGTGGCTGTAATCGTCAATCTTGAGGCGGAACGGGATCGGGCCGGGAAAGAACCGGATGCTCTCGAGCGTCTGGCGACCCTGGTCGATGCCGACATGACGGCCGTCAACCAGATCATCCTAAAGCATATGCAGAGCCCGGTGGCGCTGATCCCGGAGCTCGCCGGCCATATCATCGCCGCCGGCGGCAAACGGCTGCGCCCCATCCTCACTTTGGCTTCGGCGCGGATGTGCGGCTATCGCGAGACCCACCACCGCACCTTGGCGGCCTGTGTCGAATTCATCCACACCGCCACTCTGCTCCATGACGATGTGGTGGATGACAGCGCGCTCCGCCGGGGCGAAGCCTCGGCAAACGTGCTCTGGGGCAACAAGCCCAGCGTGCTGGTGGGCGACTTCCTGTTCAGCCGGGCTTTCCAGTTGATGGTGATGCCGGGTTCGGTGCGGGTGCTGGAAATCCTGGCCAACGCTTCTGCGGTGATCGCGGAAGGCGAAGTGCTGCAGCTCATCACCAGCAACGACACCGCGACTACCGAACAGGCCTATCTCGAAGTCATCAAGGGCAAGACCGCGGCCTTGTTCTCGGCCGCCTGCGAAGTGGGCGCCGTCATCGCCGACCAGCCCAAGGCCGAGCAGGAAGCGCTTTCCGGCTACGGTCTCAATCTCGGGATCGCTTTTCAGTTGATCGACGACGCGCTCGATTATTCAGCGAAGCAGGAAGCCCTGGGCAAGACCGTCGGCGACGACTTCCGCGAGGGCAAGATCACCCTGCCGGTAATTCTCGCCTTCCTCCGGGGCGACGCCGAGGAGCGCGAATTCTGGCGGCGCACCCTGGAGCGCCAGGAGCAGCAGGATGCCGATCTCGGCCGCGCCATCGCCTTGATGGGCGGCCACGCCGCTTTGAAGGACACCGTCGCACGCGCCGCCCATTACGGGGCGATGGCACGGGACGCCTTGGGCATTTTCCCGGA
>DASYDA010000566.1:0-2110 GCA_036499865.1 Dongiaceae bacterium
CCCGCCACCGTTTACACATGGAGTTTGCATTGACGACTGTTGCATTGGGGGTCGTTGCAGCATGAACGTCATCGATCTCGAAAAGACCTCGCTGCGTGAGGTCAATCAGAAGCTCCAGGGCCTTCCGGCGGAAACCAATGAGCGGCTCTGGAAACTGGCCAATCCGCATGGCGAACATGCCTGCGCCGTCGGACTCACCCAGCCGATCGAAGTCCATATCGAAGGCCATATCGGCTATTACTGCGCCGGCATGAACCAGAAGGCCAAGGTCGTCATCCACGGCCAATGCGGCGTCGGCGTGGCCGAGAATATGATGTCCGGCGAAGTGCATGTGAAGGGCACAGCCTCTTCCGCGGCCGGCGCCACCGGTCAGGGCGGCCTGCTGGTGATCGACGGCGATGCCGGAACCCGCTGCGGCATCTCGATGAAGGGCATCGATATCGTGGTGAAGGGCTCCGTGGGCGCGATGAGCGCTTTCATGGCGCAATCGGGCGCGCTGGTCGTCTGCGGCGATGCCGGGGCGAGCTTCGGCGATTCCATCTACGAGGCGCGGCTCTACGTGCAGGGCAAGGTCGAGGGCCTGGGCGCCGATTGCGTCGAGAAGAAGATGACGCCGCATCACCTGGCGAAATTGGCGCGTCTGCTGAAGAGCGCCGGCGTCGATGCCGATCCCAAGAAGTTCAAGCGCTACGGTTCGTCGCGCACGCTCTACAATTTCCATGTCGATAATCTCGACGCCTATTAAGCGAGACCGCCTTTCATGAGCGCTCCCCAGAATTCGCCCTTCTATACGCCGCCGCGCCGCTCCGCGACCTTCGACGAGCATTCGATCGCGGAGATCCAGCGCGCCGCGGCGACCGGCATCTACGATATCCGCGGTGCCGGCGCCAAGCGCAAGCTGCCGCATTTCGACGATTTGCTGTTCCTTGGGGCCTCGATCTCGCGCTATCCGCTGGAAGGCTATCGCGAGAAATGCGCCACCAATGTTGTGCTGGGTTCGCGCTTCGCGAAGAAGCCGATCGAACTGAAGATTCCCGTGACCATTGCCGGCATGAGCTTCGGCGCTTTGTCGGGCGCGGCGAAAGACGCGCTCGGTCGCGGTGCCTCGGCGATGGGCACCACCACCACCACTGGCGACGGCGGCATGACGCCGGAAGAGCGGAAATCCTCGAAGACTTTGGTCTATCAGCTCCTGCCTTCGCGTTACGGCATGAACCCCGACGATCTCCGCAAGGCCGACGCCATCGAGATCGTGGTGGGACAGGGTGCCAAGCCCGGCGGCGGCGGCATGCTGCTCGGCCAGAAGATCACCGAGCGTGTCGCCAAGATGCGCAATTTGCCGATCGGCATCGATCAGCGTTCGGCCTGCCGGCATCCGGATTGGACGGGTCCGGACGATCTCACCATTAAGATCCACGAGCTGCGCGAGATCACCAATTGGGAGAAGCCGATCTATCTGAAGGTCGGCGCCACGCGGCCCTATTTCGACACCGCGCTTGCGGTGAAATCCGGCGCGGATGTGGTGGTGCTCGATGGCATGCAGGGCGGCACCGCCGCCACGCAGGACGTCTTCATCGAGCATGTCGGCCTGCCGATCCTGGCGGCGATCCGCCCAGCGGTGCAGGCGCTGCAGGACCTCGACATGCATCGCAAGGTGCAGCTGATCGTCTCCGGCGGCATCCGCAACGGCGCCGATGTGGCGAAGTGTCTGGCGCTGGGCGCCGATGCGGTGGCGATCGGCACGGCGGCTTTGATCGCGCTCGGCGATAACGATCCCAAATGGGAAGAGGAATACCAGAAGCTCGGCACCACGGCCGGTGCTTACGACGATTGGCATGAGGGTCGCGATCCCGCCGGCATCACCACGCAGGATCCGGCGCTGGCCGCGCGGCTCGATCCGGTGAAGGCAGGTCACCGCTTGGCGAACTATCTCGCCGTCCTCACCATGGAGGCGCAGATCATCGCCCGCGCCTGCGGCAAGAGCCATCTGCACAATCTCGAACCGGACGATCTGGTCGCTTTGACCGTAGAGGCCGCCGCCATGGCCCGCGTGCCGCTGGCCGGCACCAACTGGATTCCGGGCAGCGGCAGCGGAGGTTACTGATCCGCT
>DASYDA010000567.1:0-1527 GCA_036499865.1 Dongiaceae bacterium
TCGGTCGTCACATTGTAATCGCGGACCGCGCCATTGTAATAGCGCCGCGCCAACTGGATCTGATCTTCGATCTCGGCCAGGTCCTTCTGCAGCGATTGGAAATTCTCAGCAGCGCGCAATTGCGGATAGGCTTCGGCCACCGCCATGACGCGGCCGATGGCGGCGGTGATGGCCTGTTCGGTCTGGGCGCGCTGGCCTACCTCCTGGGCGCCCTGGCTGGCACTTCGTAGACGCGCCAGTTCGTCGAATGTCGTGCCCTCATGCGCGGCATAGCCCTTCACCGTCTCGACCAGATTGGGAATGAGGTCGGCGCGGCGCTTCAACTGTGTCTCGATGCCGCTCCAGCCTTCGGCTACCATGTTGCGCCGCGGCACCAGGCCGTTATAGACGCTGACCGCCCACAGAATTGCCAGAACGGCGATGCCGAGAACAATGTATCCGACCATCGCCGGAACCTAGGGCTTTGCGCCGTGAACGTCTACGCCGCCTCCCGCGCTCCATTCGCGCCGCGTGCGGTCAGCATCCGGGCCAGCGCCATGGGGGTCAGGGTGTCCAGGCCGCCGGCCAGATAGGGCGACGAGGTCACATGGGCGATTGCGGCGCCGCAAAGAGCGATCGCGATCAGGCTCCCTTTGCGCCGGGCGAGATCGAGGCCCGTGACGATCAGACGCGTGGCGCCCAGCTTCACCAATGCGGCGGCCATCTCGCCGGCTTCTTCGGCATCGCCTGTGGCGGAGAGGATTCCGACGAGGTCCATCCGGCCCGCGGACAGAAAACCCACAAGCTCGCGCGGCAGCGTTTCGCGCGGATCGCAGCCGGTGGAATCGGCAATCAGCAGAGCTTGCGATTCGTTGGCCCGGACGAGCGCATCGGCCAGCCTGGCAGGGCCGGACAGGCGCAGGATCTCCACATTCAAGCATGCGGCGAAGCTTTCCAGCCGCGCCGCCTGGCCGGCGGTTTCCAGATCGGTCGCCGCAAGCACGACCGGCGCACCGGCGAGGCAATGCTGCGCGGCCAGCCGGGCCGCGATTGCGGTTTTTCCCGAACCCGGAGGCCCCATCAGCATAAGCGCGCCGCGATGGTTCGCATCGATCGGATCGATCCGCATGGATTTGTCCAACGCTGTGGCGAGCGCCAGCGTCATGTCGGAAAGCCCGCTTTGTTCGGCTTCCGCCACCAGAATCTGCGCCAGAGCATCCGGCGTGCGATGGCTGTGCAAAATCACGCGCAGCGCTTCGGGACTGAATGCCGTGACGGGCGCGCTTTCCTGAGCGTTGCCACCACGCAGCCGCGCGAGAAGATTTTCGCGATAACGGGCTTCGAAGGCGGAAGATCGGGAAACCGCCCCGGATAGGGTTACGCCGGAATCGCGGCCGGTTTCTTCCACGTCGCCGGTGGGAATGGGGATTTCCTCGGCGCCGGCGCGCAGGAGGACCGTTCCGTCCTTCAGCGTTTCGCTCGCGACGATGATCGCGTCTTCGCCCATGGCGAGACGCATGGCGGTCAGCGCCTCCTTCATGTCCTTGG
>DASYDA010000568.1:0-4281 GCA_036499865.1 Dongiaceae bacterium
CGCGAGAAGGAATTCCGTCTGCTGGGGCAGGCGATCAAGGACGCCTATTTCGGAGCGAAGTAAGCGTCTCTTCGCCTCCTGCATCTGAGTCATGGCTGGGTCTCGCCTTCGGTGATTGAACGACCGGCTCGTGGCCGTTAATGCATCTCGGATCGTTGCCCTGAACAAATCCCGGTCCATTTTCCGATGCAGTCCGATCACAACGAGCATTGGCGGCGCAATCTCGTCGTCTGCGTCCTGGGCTCGTTCTCGACGCTGCTCGCCATGACGCTGATGCTGCCGTTCCTGCCGATCTATGTCGAGCAGCTCGGCGTTCAGGGGCATGCCGCGATCGTCTGGTGGTCGGGCGTCGCCTATAGCGCGACCTTCCTGACGGCCGGGCTGGTGGCGCCGCTTTGGGGGCATCTCGGCGACCGCTACGGCCGCAAATCCATGCTGATCCGCGCCAGTTTCGGCATGGCGATCGTCATGTCGCTGATCGGCCTCTCGCAGAATGTTTGGCAGCTTGTGGGACTTCGGCTGCTGGTCGGCCTTGCCGGCGGCTATTCGTCGGGCGCCACCATCCTCGTCGCGGTGCAGACGCCCAAGACGCGGTCGGCCTGGGCCTTGGGCGTCCTTTCCTCGGGCATCATGGCCGGAAACCTGATCGGCCCCCTGGTCGGCGGCTCGCTGCCGCCGCTGATCGGCATTCGCAACACCTTCTTCGGTTCCGGCGTGTTGATCTTCGCCGCCTTCCTGGCAACGGTCTTCCTGGTGAAGGAAGAGCGGAAGCCGCAGACCGCAAAGGCACGGCCCAAGGGCGGCTGGTCGCAGCTTCCGAACAAGTCGGTCATCGTCGCGATGCTGGCGACCGGTCTGTTGCTGCTCTTCGCCAATATGTCGATCGAGCCCATCATCACCGTCTATGTGCGCGGCCTTGTCGACGATCCGAAGAAGGTGACCTTCGTCGCTGGACTGGTGATGTCCGCCGCCGCCCTCGGCAGCATCGTCTCGGCGTCCCGACTGGGCAAGCTGGCGGACCGGATCGGGCACTCGACCGTCATCATCCTGGCGCTGGTCGTCGCGGGGCTGCTGCTGATCCCGCAGGCCTTCGTGACGGCAAGCTGGCAACTCATCGCGTTGCGCTTCCTGATGGGCTTGGCATTGGGCGGCCTCTTGCCCTGCATCGCCGCCGTGGTCCGCCACAACGTCCCCGACCACTTCGTCGGGGCCGTGCTGGGCTATTCCCTGTCCGCGCAATTCGCAGGGCAGGTCACCGGGCCGCTGATGGGCGGTTTCATCGGCGGGCATATAGGCATGCGCGCCGTGTTCCTCGGGACCTGCATCCTGCTATTGCTGGGAGCGCTTTACAATTGGCGCGCCGTCGGCTTTTCCGGGAAAGACTAGGCCGCGCTCAGTACCAGGTTCCCACCGCGGCCAAGGCAGCGTCGTCGTAATCGAGCCCGAGCTTTTTGGCGAGAGGAGCCAATGAGGGTCTGCAAGCCTTGCCGAGCGCATCCGCGGATTGGGAGGCGTCGTACTTGTTGCCGAACGCGGCGCTCAGCTTCTGGCGATTTGCCGGGCTGAGGCCTTTGTATTTCGCGGCGGAATCGAGCGTCGCCCGGTTCTGCGACGTGATCATGTCGTAGAGAACCTTCGCCTCGCATGCCATGAACGGCCGGAGCAGGCTGTTGGGCAACCCCGCCACATTGAGCGGGCGCTTGCTGTTGTAGTCGACGAAATCGGCATATTGGCCGGGCCGCGCGGTACGAATATCGAGCAGCGTCGGCAGATTCAACGCATCTGCCATTGCGGATGCGTGCAGCGCGACACAGCTCGCGACGAGCGCGGCGGCGCCGTAGGCTATTTTCAATCTCGACATGGATTTTGAACTCCTCGCGTCCCCGGCGGAAACATAAAGGAACAGAAGCCGGAGAGCCAATCAATCCGACAGCAATTGTCCCTTGCGGTGATCCAGGGGCTCTCGGCCGGCGATCATGGTGACGCCTTCGCCCGGCGAAACCAGCTTCTTCGCGCAGGTGGAAACTACCAGGCCGTCGGTCAGCGCCCGCATCTCGGTGCGGGCCCGCTTCGGATCTTCCGCCAGGGGATCGATGATCTCGGCGACGACGTCGCCTTTCTTGACGGTATCGCCGGGGCGCACCTTGTAAGCCAGGACGCCGGCTTTCGGGGCCTTCATGTAATCGGCGCCCTCGAGCGGCGTGCCCTCGCATTGCAGCGTCGGCAGCGGGCCGGGATCGCCGGCCATGATGCCGCGGCGCTGCATGAAGCGGACCAATGCGCGGGCATCCTTGGCGCCGAGTTCATCGAACACATCGGCCTGGCCGCGATATTCGAGGGTGCAGGTGAAGACCGTCGGGGGGATCGGGAACTTGTCGCCGAAATGCTGGCGGAGCTTGTAGAAGGCGAGATAGATCTGCTCCTCGAAGGCGCCGCCGCCGGATTCGTAGCAGAGGAATGCGGCGCGCGATCCCGTATCCGCCGCAAGGTCCTTGCCGTCCGGCCAGAAGTCATGGGTAAGATACAGGTGCATCAGCGCTTCGTCGTCGCAATGCATGTCGAGGATGAAGTCCGCGTCGTAAGCGAGCTTGTAGAGCTCCAACCGCAAGCGGGAGAATTCCGTATCCGGCTTCATCTGCGCCAGTTTACGGCCCATCGCCTCGCGAATCACCGCGACATTGCGGGCGGGATCGCTGCCAAGCTTCGAACCGACGGCGTCCACCAGGCCTTCGAACATCGCGGGCCAGTTGCGGTTGAAGTTCCCGCCGCCCCTAAGTTCCGAACGCCCGATATGCGAGCCATTGATGTTCTGGGCGAGGCCGATCGGATTGGCGACCGGGACCAGGATGATCTCGCCCTTGATCTCGCCGCGCGCTTCCGCTTCGTCAAGCAGCCCGATGAGATGATGCGCCGCCATCATCGCCGGAATTTCGTCGGCATGGATCGAAGCCTGCATATAGATTTTCGGCCGCGCGCCGGCCTGCCCGTAACGATGCGCCAGCAGATAGCGCTCGGTGCCCGGGCTCATCGAGCCCAGCGAAATGCGTTCGATCTTCTTTGCCATGTTAGGCCCCTGACGTAATTACGGCTGACATCTGTGGTGGAACGCGTTGTTGCTCACGCGTTTAGGCGGTATGAAAACTCTCGCAAGTAAGGGAATTTCGTCTTCGGAAAGCGCGCTGGAGTAGAGCCGATCGGCGGATTTGCTGTCAAGCCGAGCCCCTGAAACGGCGTGATGCAATTTGCGGCTTCGTCTCCAGCGCGAATCGGCAAGTCAAATTGAGGCAGAGCGCATCCGCTGCTATAAGGCCTGATGCATGATTCGAACGAACTGACCGTCTCTTATCTGGCCGGCCTCAATCCGCGCCAGCTCGAGGCGGTCACCACCATCGAAGGGCCGGTCCTGGTCCTCTCCGGCGCCGGTACGGGCAAGACGCGCGTGCTGACCACGCGGCTCGCGCATATCCTCACGACCGGCAGCGCCTGGCCGAGCCAGATGCTCGCCGTCACCTTCACGAACAGGGCCGCCAACGAGATGAAGACGCGGATCGCGTCCATTCTCGGACGTCCGGTCGAGGGATGGTGGCTCGGCACCTTCCATTCCCTGGCGGCGCGCATCCTGCGCATCCACGCCGAACTGGTCGGCCTCAAGTCGAATTTCACCATCCTCGACACCGACGATCAATTGCGGCTGGTGAAACAGCTCATCCAGGCCGAAGGCATGGACAGCCAGAAATGGCCGTCACGGGTGGTGCTCGGGGTCATCGAGCGCTGGAAGGATCGCGGCTTGACGCCGGAGCGGGTGACGCGGGCGGAACAATCCGAGCTGGGTTCGGGCAAGCTGCTCGACATCTACCGGGATTACCAGCAACGGCTTTCGACCCTGAATGCCTGCGATTTCGGCGATTTGCTGCTGCACAATATCGAGCTCTTCCAGAAATCGCCCGAGGTGCTGCAGCGCTACCAGCAGCAGTTCCGCTACATCCTGGTGGACGAGTACCAGGACACCAATGTCGCGCAATACCTCTGGCTGCGGCTGCTGGCCCAGGGCCACCGCAATCTCTGCGTGGTCGGCGACGACGACCAGTCGGTCTATGGCTGGCGCGGCGCCGAGGTCGAGAACATCCTGAAATTCGAGCAGGATTTCCCCGGCGCCAAGGTGATCCGCCTCGAGCAGAACTATCGTTCCACGCCGCATATCCTTGCGGCGGCTTCCGGCCTCATCGCCAACAATGCGGGGCGCCTCGGCAAGACGCTCTGGACCGAACAGGGCGAGGGCGA
>DASYDA010000569.1:0-5431 GCA_036499865.1 Dongiaceae bacterium
GGCACCGACGCCGTCCAGACCCATATGACCAATTCCAGGCTGACCGATCCGGAAGTCCTGGAATGGCGCTTCCCCGTGCTGTTGGAGGAGTTCCACATCCGCAAGGGCAGCGGCGGCAAGGGCAAACATCGCGGCGGCGACGGTGTGGTGCGGCGCGTCCGTTTCCTTGAGGCGATGACGGCGGCGATCCTTTCCGGACACCGGGTCATCCCGCCTTATGGCATGGCGGGCGGCGCGCCTGGTGCGCTGGGACGGAATTCGGTTGAACGGCAAGACGGTACGGTGCTCGAATTGAAAGGAACCGACAAGGCGGAGATGCAGCCAGGCGACGTCTTCGTCATCGAAACCCCCGGCGGCGGTGGGTATGGTAAGTTGGCGAACTAGCCTGGACGGGTTTCGACCCAATGGAGCGCATCATGATTCCCAATCATCGGACCCGGGATACCGACGGGCTGATCGCCGAATTGACGGCATTGCTCGGCGCCGAGCGCGTCAGCACCAATGCCAGTATCCTGGAACGCCACGGGAGGGATGAATCCTATCACCCGGCCCACGCGCCGGACGTGGTGGCTTTCGCCCAATCCACCGAAGACGTGGTGGGGATCGTCGAACGCGCGCGCAAGCATGACGCGCCGATCATCCCCTTCGGCGTCGGAACCTCGCTCGAGGGCCATGTGGCGGCTTTGGAGGGCGGCATCTCCATCGATCTCAGCCGGATGAATGCGATCCTCGAAGTCAACACCGAAGACCTCGACGTGAAGGTCCAGGCCGGCGTCACCCGGAAGCAGTTGAACGCGCATCTGCGCGACACCGGACTCTTCTTTCCGATCGATCCCGGCGCCGATGCGACCTTGGGCGGCATGGCGGCGACGCGCGCCAGCGGCACCAATGCGGTGCGCTACGGCACCATGCGCGAGAACGTGCTGGGCCTGACCGTGGTGCTGGCGGATGGGCGCGTGATCCGCACCGGCGGACGGGCGCGGAAATCAGCGGCCGGCTACGATTTGACGCGGCTCTTCGTTGGATCGGAAGGCACGCTCGGCATCATCACCGAGGTGCGCCTGCGACTCTATGGCGTGCCCGAGGCGATGGCAGCGGCGGTCGCCTCCTTCCCCAGCGTCGGCGATGCGGTGAACACGGTGATCCGCACGATCCAGTCGGGCGTGCCGGTGGCCCGGATCGAACTGCTGGACGAATTCCAGATGGATGCGATCAACCGCTATGCCAAGCTGGACTATCCGCCGCAGCCGACCTTGTTCTTCGAGTTCCACGGCACCGAGAACGGCGTCAAAGAGCAGTCGGAAATGGTTTCCGCTATCGGCGGCGATTTCGGCATGGGCGGATATCGCTGGGCCTCGAAGGCGGAAGAGCGCAACAAGCTCTGGGAGGCGCGCCACAACGCGCTCTATTCATGCCTCGCGTTGCGGCCCGGCTCGAAGGCCTGGGCGACGGATGCCTGCGTGCCGATTTCCCGCCTCGCCGATTGCATCCTGGAGACCCGCAAGGATATCGAGGCAAACGGCCTCCTGGCGCCGATCGTGGGCCATGTGGGCGACGGCAATTTCCACGTGACCGTGATCCTGGATCCCGACGATGCGAAGGAATTGAAGCAGGTCCATGACTTCGTCGAGCGGCTCGCCTTGCGCGCCATCGCCATGGGCGGAACCTGCACCGGCGAACATGGCGTCGGCAGCGGCAAGATTCCCTTCCTGCAGGCGGAGCACGGCGACGCCGTCGCGGTCATGCGCCAGCTCAAACAGGCGCTGGATCCGGAAAATCGGATGAATCCGGGGAAGATTTTCGCGCGCTGATCCTGCGAAGGCGCTCTCAGCGGCTAATTCCCGCGCCCGAACCCTTAGTGCCGACGCCCTCGCCATTGTTCGGCCCGGTGATTTCCGGCCCATTGATTTCCGGAATCGCGTTGACGGAAGGAAGGCCGTTGTTGTTGTTCATCGTATTGGGCATGCCGGGAAGCGGAATCGCCGGTGTGCCCGGTGTCGGTGGATTTTTCAACAGATTGTGCTGATAGGCATTGCATTCCAGCTTTGCCTTCGCCGCCGCAAGGGATTCACAATCGAAATCCGGGGGATATGCCCCATCATTCTGCTGACCCGGCGCGGTGGCCGGAGAGTCCGACTGCGCGGCGCAAATGGATGCGGTGGAAATCATCAACGAACATAAGGCGCCGATGAAAAGGACCGCTCGCATGGTCTTTGCTCCGGAAATCGGGATAGGGTTCGAGGCTGGTTCCACTTATGGAAACTACAGCCCGACCGGCGGGTTCCGGTGAATTGAGAAGTTGATTAAAAATCGAGGGCGAGATTGATGCTCGCCGATTGCTGCGTCGGTATATCGGCGGCGGCGGCACTTTGGATGCCATAGGTTGCGCCGATCTTCGCGCCGGCTATCCCCTCCGGCGCGAGGTCCCAATCCGCGTTGAAATCGAAATGATGCGAGCCGTCATCGAGCCAATTCGCCCCGATCGACGTCGGCGCACCGGTGTGCGTCGCGCCATAGCTGTATTTCAGGGCGAGGTTCAAGGCCTCCATCGGCGAGAAATTGGTGCCGATCGAGGGCCCTTGCGAAACGCTTCCCGTATCGGAATCCTGCAACGACCAGCAGTAATCATAGCCGATCCGTAATGCGGCGGCGGCCGCGAATTGGTAGGAAAGCGCCAGGCCTTCCGATCCAACCTGGCCTGGCGCAGTCGAATCGCGGCCTTGTTGCGTGTAATTCGACGCCAGAGACAAATTCCAGTCTGCAGCCAATTTCTGCGTCACGCCGCTGTCGAAGCCGTATGCTGGAAGCCGACCGCCCAGGGCCGCGGCGGTCGCATCGATCCTGGGTGCGACATTCAGGTTCAAATTGCCCGCGTGGTAGCGGAACGACGTACTGGCCAAGGCATCCAGGCCTTGTCCCACGTCCAGGAGGGCGTCTTGCGCCGAATGGGTCTTGCTGAAAGTGAGGCTGGCCTCCATCGAGAACCGGTCGTCGATGACGATCGTATGTCGGCCGTTGATACCGGCCGTGACGCCCGGCCCGGCATCCACTGCCTGATGGGCGGTGGAAACGGTGAGTGGAACGCCGTGAAAAACGAACTGCCTCGGGCCATCGGCGCCGGCGCCGGTTGCAACGCTGTCGGCGGCCACGTTCACGAACAATGCGATCGGGGCAGCAGGATCGGCATGGACCGGATCGCCGGCGGCCATGCCGACCAGCGCTGTCGCTGTCGCAAGGATAAGGCGGAGCCGCAAGACACTTCCCCCTGATCGATTCCCGATGGCCCTCTTCCCAGGGCACATCAGCCAGCGCGACGAAGCTACCACCGTCGCGGGTCGTCAGAAGCGGGATCGTTCCTTCGGATTGCGTTTTTTTAAAGACCGTGGCGTGGCAAATTCCATCGCGCGGTCGTCATTATGTTTTATGCGGTGATCAATGGCATGAAATCCATGTGAAACTGCTTTTATGCAGCTTTAATTCACACTTGAGCTTGCGCTTCACCGGCTGGTTTGACATCGCTGAGGCGGTCGACCCGCCGGAGACCGGGAAACAGCCACATCCAGAGACCGACCACGACCAAGGTACCGACTCCGCCGATGATCACCGAGGGCACGGTACCGAACCAGGACGCCGTCGTTCCGGATTCGAATTCACCGAGTTCGTTGGAAGCCCCGACGAAGAGCATGCTGACCGCACTGACCCGGCCGCGCATCTCGTCCGGCGTCGCCATTTGGATGAGTGTCGAGCGCACGAAGACGCTCACCATGTCGGAAGCGCCGAGCACCACGAGGGCGATCAGCGACACAATGAAGTTCTGCGAGATGCCGAAGACGATCGTCGCGATGCCGAACACGGCAACGCAGGCGAACATCCACGGGCCGGCACGGCGCTTCAGCGACCATTGACCGAGGACGAGACCGGTGACGGCGGCGCCCACCGCCGGCGCGGTCCGCAGGATGCCGAGGCCGATCGTGCCGACCTGCAGGATATCGCGGGCATAGACCGGCAGCAGTGCGGTTGCGCCGCCGAGCAGAACCGCAAAAAGATCGAGCGAGATCGCGCCCAGAATGATCGGCCGCGCCCGCACATAGTGGATGCCGGCGACAACGCGCTGCAGCGCCTTGCCGGCATAGGCGGCGCTTCGCGGCGTCATGCGGGTCCGGATCATCCAATACTGCGCCCCGGCAACGATCGACAGAATGAAACATGCCGCATAGGCGGCTTCCGGCCCGAGGATGTAGAGCGCGCCGCCGAAGGCCGGACCGACGATGGTCGCGGTCTGGAATGCCGACGAGGCCCAGGCGATGGCGCGGGAGATATGTGCCTCGGGGACCAGGATCGGTACCAGCGACTGGCCGGCCGGGCCGGACAAAGTCCGCACCACGCCGAACAAGGCGAGCACCAGATAATAAGGCCAGAGCGCCTCGACCTTGAAGAAAGTCAGCAGCAGGAAGCCGGCGGCAACGGCCGCGCCGAGCAGGCAACTGATCGTCAGGATGCTGCGGCGGTTGAAACGGTCGGCGATATCGCCGGCGGGTAGCGTCAAGGCCAGCATCGGCAGGAATTGCGCGAGGCCGACCACGCCGAGCGAGAGGGGGTCGTTAGAGATGGCGTAGATCTGCCATCCCACCGCCACCGACTGGATCTGGACCGCCAAAGTGCTCAGCAGCCGAGCCCCCAGGAACAGGCGGTAGTCGCGATGCGCCAGCACCGAACGGCTCACCGCCACAGACGCGCCGGCCAGGGCTTCGGTTTGATTATCCGTAAAAGTCATGAAGGGTACGCGTAATGGGAAGGAAACAGGCAGTCCCGTGCCATCTGTGGAACGAGATCCTTATTCGGGAAGCGGAATGAACTCGGTTTCGCCCGGAACCGTGGCGAAACGGCCGGCCTGCCAGTCGGCCTTCGCCTGTTCGATACGGTCCTTGGATGACGAGACAAAATTCCACCACATGAAGCGCGGGCCATCCAGGCGCTCGCCGCCGAGCAGCAATACGCGGCTGGGCGACACCGCTTCGATGATCGTTTCGGCGCGGGGTTTCAGCACAAGAAGCTGGGCGAGTTCGGCGGGACGCCCATTCACCGTCACGCTACCCTGTACCGGAAGCACCGCGCGCTCTTCATGCTCGGCCGGAACCGCGATCCGGGAACCGGCCGCCATTTCCACATCGCAGTAGAGCGTTTCCATGAAGGTCGCGACCGGTGCGCGCGCACCAAAGGCTGCGCCGGCAATGACGCGAATGCTATTGCCGTCGACTTCCACCATCGGAAGGCTCGCCTTGGCGTGATGGAAGAAAGCCGGTGCGGTCTCCTCATGCGCCTTCGGAAGCGCCACCCAGGACTGGATGCCGAAGGCCGGGCCGCCCGCGCTTCTCACGCCAGGCGGCGTGCGCTCGGAATGGGCGATGCCCGAGCCGGCGGTCATCCAGTT
>DASYDA010000570.1:0-4732 GCA_036499865.1 Dongiaceae bacterium
GGACGGTCGGCACGACGATGGCCGTCAGCACCGCGGCCGGGACGAAAGCGAGCGCGCGCTCGATCAAGGGCGGAAAGCGGAACCGGTCGGCGAAGAGATAGACCGGCCAGCGGAGCGCGATATTGATCAGCGCCATGCCCAGGATCATCAGCGGAATCGTGATGCCGGCGGTCATGGCAACGGCTCCATGGCCTCGGGGCGATGGGCGAGCGGTTCCGCTCCCTTCAAGCCGCGCCGTCGGAGATCCAGCGCAACGCCGACCGTGATGCCGGCGAGGGCGCCCAGCATTAACCCGATCTTGTAGGGCAGCGGATTGGCGATCACCGCGACCAGCCCGGCGGCCAGCGCCGCGCCGCAATAGGGAAGAGATGTCAGTAGAGGCGCCACGATGCCGATGAAGGTCGTCACCATGGCGAATTCCAGACCCCAATGCTGGATTTGCGGATAACGCTGCCCGATCACGATGCCGAAGGCGGTCCAGAATTGCCAGTTGGCATACATGCCGAGGCAGGAGCCGAGATAATACCATTGGGCATTGGGGCCGGCGCCCTTGAGGCGATATCGCCGCTCCATCACGGCGAAGGTCTCGTCGGTCAGCCAGAAGGCCAGGGGAAAGCGCCATCCCTGGGAAAGATGGCGGACGTGATCCACCAGAGTGGCGGCGTAAAGCACATGGCGGAGATTGAGGATCAGGGTGGCGAACCAGATCACCCAGATCCCCGCGCCGGTCCCGATGAGAAGCACCGCGACGAATTGCGCGGAGCCGGAGAAGACGAAGAGCGACATCGCCGTGGTCGCCCAGGCGCTCAATCCGGCGCCGGTCGCCAGCGTGCCGAAGATGATGCCGAAGGGCAGTGAGCCCAGCATGAAGGGCAGGGTGTCGCGGATGCCGGTGATGAATTCCCGTCCGCGGCTCGCGGCGACAGCAGTGCTCATGGGTTTACGCTTCAGACGACGCTGAGGTCGGTGTCGATGCCCGAGCCGGGCGCCGCCTGCAAGGTCTCGGCGATGATCGTCAAGCCGCGTTCCATCAGGCCGCGTTCCGGCGGTTCGCAGAGGCAGATGCGGATGGCGGCGGGGGCGTTGCGGGTGGTGGCGAAGGCGCCGGCCGGCGTCACCGCGACGCCGCGCATGCGGAGTTCGAGCGCGAATGTCTCCGCCGACCAGGGCTCGGGCAGGCGAACCCAGATGTGATAGGAGCGGGCCTCTTCCGAAACGTCCAGCTCCGCCAGGATGCGGCGGGCGATCTTCTGCCGCTCGATCGCCTCGGTGCGATGGCCGAGCGCCAATTTGCGGCCGGCGCCGCTGCGAATCCAGCCGGTGCCGATCTCGGCGGTCAAAGGCGTCGCCATCCAGGTGGTGGAGCGCACCACCTGGGTGAAGTCTTTCTTTCCCGTCGAGGGAATTGCCAGATATCCGACCCGAAGGCCGGGCGCCATCGACTTGGAAAGACTGGTGAAATAATGGCCGAGCTCGGGCGCGAAGCTGGAAAGTGCCGGCGGCGTCTCGTCGGCCAGCAGGAATCCGTAGACATCGTCCTCGATGATCTTCACGCCGTAGCGCCGCGCGATTTCCGCGAGCTCGCGGCGGCGCGCGACGGGCACCACCAGCGCCGTCGGGTTCTGCAGGTTGCAGACGCAATAGAAGGCCTTGGGATTGAGGGTGCGGCAGGCGGTTTCGAAAGCTTCGGGATCGACGCCATCTTCGTCCATCTGGACGCCGTGCAGCCGGATGCGCAGGAAGTCGGCGAGGCGCTTGATCCCCGGATAAGTGAGGCACTCGGTCAGCACCACATCGCCGGGCTCGGTGATGGCGCCCAAAGCGGCCGTCATCGCATGTTGGCCGCCCGAAGTGACGATCAACCGGTCGGCGTCGATGGGATAACCGCAGACGGTCAGCCATTCGGCGCCGGCCGCACGATGATCGGCGGTTCCGGCATGGGGATGATAATCCATCAGCCGAGCGATGCCGGGGCGCTGCGCGATCTCCGCCAAGGTCTCCGCGAGAAGCGAATCGTTGGTCATCGGCGTCGGGATGTTGACGCTGAAATCGATCACCTGCGGGGCGGCCAGCGGCGCCTCGATATCCACGATCGCGGATGTCTTGCGGCGGCGGACATCGGGCCGGACGAAGGTGCCGCGGCCGACCTCGCCGCCGATCAAGCCTCGGCGCTCCGCTTCGGCATAAGCGCGGCTCACCGTGCCCACGGTCACGCCGAGGCGGTAGGCGAGATCCCGGTGGGTCGGCAGGCGATCGCCGGGATTGAGCTGCGCGCTCCGGACATCGGAGGCCAGCGCTTCAGCGATCGCGAGATAACGCGGACCGGGAATTTGCTCGATCTGGGGTTGCCATATTGTCATGGTGACAATGTATCGATTGACTTCATTTCGTGTCAAGACACAATAGATACAATTCAATCGACGCGTACAATAGCAGGACAATCGGATCTGGAGAGATAAGATGTATCGGTACAATCCCAGCAACAGTACAATCGAGGCATCGGGCGAAATATCAAGCCGGCGGCAGGGTGGGCTCGCCCGCTGCTGTCGCTTCCTGTTCGACTGTTTCGCCGTTTGGCAGGATCGGCGCCGGCAGCGTCTGGCTCTGTTGCGATTGGACAATCGGCTGCTTCGGGATATCGGTCTCAGCCTTGCCGACGTCGAACGTGAGATCAGCAAGCCGTTCTGGCGATAAGCAGGCGCGACAGGGGGGCACCGTGGAACTGCCAGTCTATCAGATTGACGCCTTCACCGACCGGCCTTTCGCCGGCAATCCCGCTGCGGTGGTGCCGCTCACCACCTGGCTGCCGGAAGCGAAGATGCAGGCGGTCGCGGCCGAAATGAACCTGGCCGAGACCGCCTTCTTCGCGCCGGAGGGCGATCATTATCGGATTCGCTGGTTTTCCCCGACCGTCGAGATTCCGCTTTGCGGCCACGCGACATTGGCGAGTGGGCAGGTGCTGATGGAATATCTGCGCCCGGAGCTCAATCGCATTATTTTTGAAAGTAAATCCGGCCCGCTCGCGGTCGAGAAATCAGGTGAGAAGCTGGAGCTCGACTTCCCGCTCCACAAGGTCCGGCCACAGCCGGAAGCCCTCGCCAAGGTCGCGGCCTGCTTCGACGTGAAGCCGGTCGAGATGCATGTCAGCGAGAGTTACGACGCCTATCTGGCGCTCTATGAATCGGCCGCCGACATAGGGCGGCTCGAGCCCGATTTCATGAAGCTCAATGCGCTCGACCGCACCGTGGTCGTCACGGCAAAGGGTGGAGGGGGCATCGATTTCGTCTCGCGCTATTTCGCACCGACCGCCGGTATCCCGGAAGATCCGGTCACCGGCTCGGTCCATTGCGCCCTGGTCGATTTCTGGGCACCCGTCCTTGGTAAGGACGTATTCCATGCCCGTCAGGTCTCGCAGCGCGGCGGCGATCTGTGGCTCCGCCTGGCCGGCGATCGGGTGAAGATCGCCGGTTATTCGGTCTGCGTGATGGTCGGGACGCTGCATATTTGACGGCCAGATTATCGGACCCGCGAGCCAGCGATCACCTCTCCTTGAAATCGAAGACGTTAAACTTGCCCTTTATCCATCTGCAATATTTTGCAACGCTATAGGATGGAAGATGCGACTATCTGAACAATAGTTCGTTCGGAGGGCGTCGGTGGCAAGAGTGCTCAAAGCGATCTTTGGAACGCTGGGCCTATTCCTATGGTTTTCGACAGCTTACTTGTGGGACTACTACCTCAGTCATCGGCCAGCGACACTGCGGCCGGAATCCGGAAACATTCATCCTTTAGAAAACCATGGGTCGGCAGTCTATCTCACATTGAGTGATAGCTTTCTTCTATACGGATCGATGATTGCGGCCGTTATTTGCTTTCTTCTGGCGTTACTCTTCTGGCTAGGTGAGAGCTTCGAAAAGAGCCGTCTGTAACCGCTTCCCGACTCAGCCGAACCGGCCGGTGATGTATTCCAGCGTCTTCGGCATGGACGGGGAGGTGAAGACCTTCTCGGTGGTGTCGAACTCGATCAATTCCCCCAGGAACATGAAGGCGGCGAAGTTGGTGCAGCGGGCCGCCTGCTGCATGTTGTGGGTCACGATGACGATGGTGTAGTCGGTCTTCAACTCGTCGATCAGCTCCTCGATGCGCGCGGTGGAGATCGGGTCCAGAGCCGAACAGGGCTCATCCAGCAGGATCACTTCCGGCTTCACCGCGACGGTGCGGGCGATGCAGAGACGCTGCTGCTGGCCGCCGGAAAGGCCCATGCCGCTGCTGTGCAACTTGTCCTTCACCTCGTCCCAGAGGGCGGCGCGGCGCAGCGCCGATTCGATCCGTCCGTCCATTTCCGAGGCAGGAAGCTTTTCATAGAGCCGGATGCCGAAGGCGATGTTGTCGTAGATCGACATTGGGAACGGCGTCGGCTTCTGGAACACCATGCCCACCTTGGCACGGAGCGTGTTGGTGTCGATCTTGCCGGCGAGGATGTTCTCGCCGTCCAGGATGACCTCACCCTCGGCGCGCTGCTTCGGATAGAGCTCATAGATCCGGTTGAGGATGCGGAGCAGGGTGGATTTGCCGCAGCCCGACGGGCCGATGAAGGCGGTGACCTTGTTCTCGTAGAGCGGCAGGTTGATGCCTTTCAGCGCCTTGGACTGGTCGTAATAGAACGACAGGTTGCGGATCGAGATCTTTTCCTTGGCGGCGGCGCGGCGGCCGGCTTCGGGGAGGGTTTCGG
>DASYDA010000571.1:0-9161 GCA_036499865.1 Dongiaceae bacterium
TGTCTCCTTATGTTCAAAACACGCAACGCTGGACCCCTCTCAACGGGTCCATAAACCCTCGCGGGTGAGATCGTCGGTAACCTCCCGGATGCCCTGGCGCAGCAACTCGACCGTCTGGTCGATCTGGGAGCGGGTGATGACCAGCGGTGGCGACAGTACGATCAGGTGGCCCATCGGGCGTGCCATCAAGCCCTTCGGCACGCATTTCTCGAAGATGCGCCGCGCGACGTCCCAGGCCGCCGGCGGCACGGTCTTCTTTTCCTTATCCGCGGTGCATTCGACACAGACCATGAAATGGCTGCCGCGCACATCACCGACCATGTCGAGTTCGATCAACTCGCCGAGCCGTTCGCGAAAATAGGGGCCGAGTTCGCGGACATGGCCGCAAATATCCTCGCGCTCGATGATATCGAGATTGGCCATGCCGGCGGCACAGGAAACGGGATGCGCCGAATAGGTGAAGCCATTGGCGAAGAATTGACCCTTGCCCGCCGTCTCGGTGAGCGCCGCATAGAGCCGGTCGGAAACCAGCATCGCGCCCAGCGGCACGTAACCCGAAGTCAGCCCTTTGGCGCAGGTGATGATGTCCGGCTCGATGTCGAACATCGGCTGCGAGGCGAAGACATGGCCCAAGCGCCCGAAGCCGGTGACAACCTCGTCGGAGATATAGAGCACGTCGTATTTCCGGCAGATCTCCCAAGTACGCCGCTGATAGCCGGGCGGCGGTACGATCACGCCGCCCGAAGCGAGCAGCGGCTCGGCGATGAAGCAGGCGACATTCTCCGCGCCAAGCTCCAGGATCTTGTTCTCGAGATCGGCGACTTTGGTGTCGCAGAAAACCTCCATCGACATGCCTTCGGGGCGGCGATAGGGGTTCGGCGACGGCAAGTGGTGGATGGTGTCGGTGATGAGATCCATGTTGCCGCGATCCGCCGGCTTGCCGGAGACCGAGGCCGAAAGCAGGGTGCTGCCGTGATAGGCGTATTCGCGGGTGATGATGTGCTTCTTGTTCGGGCGCCCATGGAAGTTGTTCAGGAACTGCACGAAGCGCAAAGCGGAATCCACCGCGGTCGAGCCGCCGGTGGTGAAGAACACATGCTTGAGATCGCCGGGCGCGTATTTGCTGAGACGGTGCGCGAACTCGATCGAAGGCGGCGTACCGATGATACCGAAGGGTGAGAAATAGCAGAGGCGTCGCGCCTGTTCGGCCATCGCATCGGCGATCTCGTTCCGGCCATAACCGACATTGACGCACCACATGCCGCCGATGCCGTCGATCATGCGATGCCCATGAACATCGGTCACCAAGGCGCCTTCACCCTCGACGACGATCAGCGGCTCACGCGATTTGACCAGCCCGAGATCGACCCAAGGATGGATCATATGGTCACGGTCTTTCGCCGCGAGATCCTCGGAGTCGAAGGCAAAGTTGGTTTCGTTCATAAGCGCGCCCTGCATTGCCACCCGATCGACACAGCGACCAGCACCGGATAATGGCTAATACCCGATGATTTCAGGTCTTGTCGAGCTTTCGCCTTTGGTCGTCAGGGCGCAGCGGTCTTGTGCTGGCTGTCGTATTCCTTGACCATCTGTGCCGCTTTGGCCATGTCGGACTGAGACATCGCGCCGACGATATCGTTGAGCGCGGTCTCGATCTCGACCTTGCTGGCTTTCCCGGTCTTCGATTGGTCGCTCTCATTGGACCGGGACTGCATGGCCAGGCTCAGCCACTTATAGGCCTGCACCCGGTCGATCGGCACGCCGGTCCCGCGCGTATAGGCGCGGCCGACTTTGTATTGCGCGTAGCTGTCGCCTTGCTCGGCGGCGATCTGGTACCACTCCGTCGACTTGGCGTAGTCCTGCGGCAGCTTCTGGCCGAACTCGTACATGCCGGCCACGTTCACCGCGAGACCGGTGTCGCCGCTCTTGGCCAGCGGCTCCCAGATCTGCAGCGCTTCATCCTGATTGCCGGCGTTGAAGGCATCCCAACCCTTCTGCTCGGTAATCGAGTTTGCATCCGGAGCGGGCGCAGGAGCAGGCGGCGTGGCCGCAGCCTGTTGTTCCGTATCAGATGCCGTGCTCGCTTCAGGCGAAGGGGCCGGCGCTGCATTGGATCCGGCCGCAGGCGGAGGCGTGGTTTCCGCGGCGCTGGATTCGGTAGCTGATGGTTCTGGCGCTGGACCGGTTGCCTGCGCCACAGGCGCGGTTTCTGCAGCGGCCGGCTTCTCTTCCTTTGCCTGTTCTTTGGCCGCATCCGCCACGCTGGCAGGTGTGGTCGATTTCGGCAGCTTGGGTGCGGAGGATGCTTCAGGCTTCGGTGTGCTGGGCGCCGCCGCTTCCGTTTTCACCGGCTCCGGCTTCGTTTCCGGCTCAGGCGCGGGTACCGGTGTCGGTGCGGCTTCCGCCTTCGGTGCTACCGGTGTGGTTGCCGGAGGCATTGCTGGCAGGCTTTCCGCAACAGGCGTTGTCGGGGCGGGCGTTGTGGATGTCGGCTCCGGCGGCAAGGGCGCCATGCTGGCGGAGGGCGCTTGTGGTTGCGGTGTCTGGGCGTAATCGGTGGAAGGCGTCGTCACGGGCTGCGTTGTCATCGGCAGATTTGTTGCCGCGCCGGGATAGATGGCGACCGGCGCCTGTAGCGCGGTCTGCTGAGATTTGGCTGCCGCTGAAACATCGCAACGGCGATGGGCGGCGCCGAGCAGGGAGCGCGGCATGCTCGACGGAATGCCGACGATGATCATGCTGTCGGGGCCGGTCTGCTGATAGACGTAGTCCTGCGCGATCCCATCGCTGCCGGTTGTGGTCACCGTGACGCTGGTGGGATCGACCCGGTAACTCACCGCGAGCCGCACGGTGATCTGTCCCTTGAAGTAGGTAAAGGAATGGTCGGCGGTGAACTCGATACCGCCGCCGGGAGGGCAGCCATAGGCGGGACCCTGCCACTTGCCCAGCAACCAGTTCTCCGGCGCCGGGGGCGCCATGGCCGCAACCTGGGTGGCGGCGGGGGTTGTCGTGGCCGGTGCCGAAGCCGCGATGGGCGCCGGGGCAGCGACTGCCGCCACCATCGCAGGCGTGGTCTCAGCCGAAGCCGTTTGCTTCAAAGTGGCCTCTTTCGGCGCGGCCTCCTTCTGAGCCGCATCGACGACCGCCAGCTTCTCTGGGCTGGCAGATCCAGAGCTGGGCGCCGCCACCTCGGTTACTGCCGCCTTGCCTGAGTCGGTCTTGCCTGAGTCGGTCTTGATGCTTGAGTCCGCCTCGCTGGATTCGCCGGCGCTGGATGGCGCATTCGCGTCCGCCGTGCTCGCGGCAGGGGTCGTGATCGGCAACGCCGCGGAGGCGATTGCTTTCGGAGCGGCGGCCATCTCGGTCATTTTCGGCTCGGAAGCCGAGTTGGGGGAGGCCGGTTCGGAGACAGCCTTCGCTTCGGTTTTGCTGGTCTTGGTCTTCGTTGCGGACTTGCCGGCGAGCGGCTTTGCCTTGCTGTCGCTGGATTCGGGCTGGGCCGGCGTGGATTTCGGCAGGCCGTTCTCATTCGTAGCGACGGGTGGTGCGGCAACCGGGGCGGCCGGGGCCGCAGCGCCGTCGATTGCAGGCGGAACCTCCGTAATTGAGTCTGCGCCCGCAATATTGCCGCCGGCTGGCGCTGCGGAGGGGGATTGGGGTACCGGTGCCGGTGCGGGGACAGGCGCGCTCTCGGCTGAAACCACGCCGGAGGAGGGTGGCGAGGCGGATTGTCCCGCGCCGGATTGATCCGCCGGCTGGCTTTCCGCCGGGGCCGCCGATGAACTCGTTCCAGAAGACGGTGTGGCCGATTGGCCATTCTCCGGCGTCACGGCGCTGACGGTTGGGGTGGTGGTCGGAAAGGTGGTCGGCGGCGACGCCATCGGTGCCGGGGTCGCAGGGGCCGGGGCCGGCGTCGGCGCTGCCTGCGAAGCATTATCCGGCGATGGCGCGGGGTTCGCCGCTGAATCGGTGGACGAAGTCTGCGATTGGTCTGGAGCGGCGCCCCCCAGGGAACCGCCCGCCACGAATTGGCCCGAGGCCGCGGCGCCTGCATCCGTTGAGCCAGCCGATGCGGAGCCCGTCGAGTCGGTCGATGTCGGCGTATTGGAGGTATCTGCTGCGGCGGAACCCGTGGAATCGGGCGCCGGCATTTCGGTGTTTGGATTCTCGGTCGCGGAGGAAGGCGCGGCCTCCGGCGTTGAGCTTCCGGTATTGCCGCTCGCGTTGTTGGAAGTACCGTCGCCTGAGGAAGCGGGCGGGGTGGTGCCGTTCAGGGAAGCCAGCCGGCGGATGGATTCCTCATCGCCGAGATCAGCGGCCTTCTTCAGCCAGGATTTCGCCTGGTCGATATCCAGCGGAACCCCATGGCCGTTGGCGTAAAGCGTGCCCAGATTCCGCATTGCCATCGGGAAATTCTGTTTGGCCGCCTTCTCGTACCAATAGGCGGCTTTGACGTGATCTTCCGAGACCCCGAGCCCATGATCGTAAAGGGCACCCAACGCGTTTTGGGATTGCACGTCGCCGGACTGCGCCAGAGGCAGCCATTCGTTATAGGCCGAGCGGAAGTCGCTGCGGTGGTAGTCATCGACTCCGGCCTGGTAATCGGCTTGGGCCGGCGCAGATGCGAGCCCTGACAAGGCGGCGCCGGAGATAACCAAAAATACCAGCGCCCACACCAGTTTGCGCAACTTTTCCCCCGAACTCATAGGACATCCCTGCGGCAATCTTTTAAGATCCGGGCTGATTTTGACGATCGGACCGGCGATGCGCAAAGCGATATTTGCATTGTTTTCCGTAATTTGCACCTTCACTTCGGTAACTTATCGTGCCGAAGCCGACGGGGTGAAGCCGGCGCGCCTGGTCGTGGACGCGGAAACCGGACAGGTTCTGGTGGCCGACCGGGCCGATACGCCCTGGTACCCGGCCTCCCTGACCAAGCTGATGACGGCTTACCTCGTGTTTTCCGAGATCGCCGCCGGCCGCCTGACCATGGACGTGCAGATCGTTGTTTCCGCCGCCGCCGCCGCCGAGCCGCCCACCAAATTCGGGTTGAAGGCCGGCCAGAAGATCACGATCCATCAAGCAGTTAACGCAATGATCGTGACTTCGGCCAACGATGCCGCCGTGGCGCTTGCCGAGGCCGTGGCCGGCAGCGAATCGGCCTTCGTCCAGCGGATGAATGCCGCCGCCCTCCAACTCGACATGATCGACACCCGGTTTCGCAACGCCACGGGGCTTCCTGACGATGCTCAGGTAACCACTGCCCGGGATATCGCCGTGCTGGCGAGAACGATCATCCACGACTTCCCCGATCGCTATCCGCTGTTCGCCCAGCGCCAGGCGACCATCGCCGGCCGCACGTTGCCGACCGTGAACGGGTTCCTCGGCTTTTACAGCGGCGCGGAAGGTATGAAGACCGGCTTCACTTGTGGTTCCGGCTACAACATCGTCGGCGCCGCGAAGCACGGCGATGAACGCCTTATCGGGGTGGTTCTGGGGGCCAGCAGCCTCGGCGATCGCGCCGCGCGGATCCACAAATTGCTGGATTCCGGCTTCAAGGGCGGAGAAACCGTGCCGGTTTCGATGTCGAATATCGCGATGGTCCCGGCGTCACTGACTATGGCGATTCCGCCGACGGTCCTCAAAGGATCGGATTGCGCGAGCACGGATTCGACCGATGAGGGGGAGGCGAATGCACGTCTTTCCGGCTGGGGCATCATCTTCGGCGCCTATTCGAGCCCTGGTCAGGCCAAGACCGCCATCAACGGTGTCAAAGCGCGATTGAAGCCGGTGATGGGCGCCGGGCGCCCGGCCGTGGTCGAGCGGCAGATCGAGGGAACCCGCCGCTACGCCGCCTTGCTGGTCGGCCTGCAGCCCAAAGATGCCGGCAAGGCGTGCAAGGCGCTGTGGCAAGAATCGCAATATTGCCTCGCCCTCAATCCGACGGTTCTCAACGATCCCACCGCACTCTGGCGATAAGCCCGCTTATTGCTGGGGATTGCTGCCGCTGGAGGGGTCCTGGCCGGATGTGCCGCCACCTTCTCCGCCATTGTTGTCTTTCTTCGGCGCCACCGCCTGCAATTCGATGTCGGCGGCCTTGCGCTCTTGTCCGGTCATGCCGGATTTGATGTCTGAAAGCAGGTCCTGGGCACGGTCAAGATCGCGGCCGGGGCGGATGGTGTCCGTGGCCTGCGTGGCCCAGACATAGCCCTCGATCAGGTTCTTCGGAATGACTTTGCCGCGATAATAGTAGTTGGCCATCATGTACTGCGCCTTGCCATAGCCGGCCTCGGCGGCCTTCAGCACCAGATCCGAACCTTTCTGCGTGTTCTGGTCGATTCCTTCGCCGTTGATCAGTCTCTGGCCATATTCGTATTCGCCTTCCGGCAGTTCCTGATCGGAAGCCTTTCCGTACCACTTGGCGGCCTCCGTCTTGTTTTCCTCGACGCCGTCGCCGCTCTCGTACATCTGGGCAAGGTAATACATGGCCTTGGCGTGCCCGCCTTGCGCCGCAGCCGTGTACCAACGCGCCGCCTGTTTCAGGTCGTTCCGGTTGTAATCGAGGTTGGCGAGATTGTACTGCGCGAGCACGAAGCCAAGCTGAGCGGCTTTCTCGTACCAGGTTGCGGCCTGCTTCGGATCCTTGCTGACGCCCAACCCGAGGCTGTAGAGGTTGCCGATATTGTTCATCGCCTCCGGGTCGTTGTCTTCGGCCTTAGGCTTCCAGGCCGCCATCGCGCCGGCATAGTCGCCGTTGTTGAAGGCGGCGGTTCCAGGATCGGATGAATCATCGCTTTGCGCGAAAGTAACACCGTAACTGCCGAGAATCAGAAGCAAAGCCAGCAAGGCCGAAGTCAGGATTGATCGCATGATGTCTTTCCGAAGGGAATCGCCGTTCCCTATCTGAGCAGATAGGTTCGCCCCGCGATAGGCGTGAAATCATCGACGCAAAGGCAACCGGAAATGCCTTCGCCGTCGTCGGAGAGCGGAAACAGTGCCCATTCGAAAACGCTTTTTTGCCGCTTGTCCCAATCGATGAGGGACAATCCGTAGACGGGCGCCCGATCCTCCCAGAGCCGCCGATAGAGCGCATAATTGACCTCGATGATCGGCGGCTCCCAATCGGTCTCATGCAGCCATTTATTGCCGAAATCCTCCCCGCCGAAGCGGGCGACTTCGGTGCCGACAAGCCGGTAATGGACGCGGAACGGCTCGTCATATAAATCGACCAGGGACAGATAGGGCAGCCATTCCCTGAAGTCGAACGGGTCGATTTCACGACGAGGCGGAAAGTTTCCGGCGCCACGGATCACGTCCCACTTCGCGCCGACCGCAGCGATCATCGTCGATTTGATTTCCGACCGATCGACAAAACACACCATGCCGTTCAACCATATGTGTTCTGGCATTGCGGTTTGTTCAGCCCTTCCGTGCGATGCTTTCGAGGCAAAGTTTGGCCGAGTTGCTGCAAACTGGCTACGGATATTTCATTGAGGCCGATCACGTTCCGCTGTATTTGGAGTTTTGGCTCCGCCGGCAACGCTGTTTCGGGAAATTCCATTGACTGAACTCCAAGGCGATAATCCAGGGCGACGAAAAGGCTTTGGATTGGGTGCGCGTCTGCGCAACTATTTCCTGGCCGGAATCCTCATCACCGCACCGGTCGGGTTGACTATCTATATCGCCTGGCTGTTCATCACCTGGGTCGATGACGGCGTCTTCGCCCTGCTGCCGCCGAAATACAATCCGGAAACCTACCTGCCGTTCAGCATCCCGGGCATTGGCCTGGTGATCGCGGTGGTGGTCATCATCTTCATCGGCGCCGTCACGGCCGGCTTGATCGGCCGCATCACGCGGCAGGCGATGGAGGCGGTGCTCAATCGCGTGCCGGTCATCCGAGGTGTCTACGGCGCTATCAAGCAGGTGACGGAAACCGTTCTCGCCAACCGCTCCGCGGCGTTCCGGGAATGCATCCTGGTGGAATATCCACGCAAGGGGATCTGGACGCTCGGCTTCATGACAGGCGCCACCTATACCGAGATCGTGCAGGCAACCGGCGAGGATATGGTGAACGTCTTCGTTCCGACCACGCCCAATCCCACCTCGGGCTTTCTCCTGTTCGTACCGCGGCGGGATATTATTGTCCTCAAGATGCCGGTCGAGGACGGGATCAAGCTGGTGATTTCGGGCGGCATGGTTGTGCCGGCGGAGCTTCCGGCGGAAGAGAATCCGCCTAGCCGGATCGCAGCGTCCTGACCACGGCGTCCCGCTCGAACAGATAAAGCAGCACCCGCAAGGCCCGCCCGCGATCGCTCACCAATTCAGGGTCGCGCTCGAGAGCCAGTTGTGCATCGTTGCGGGCGACCGCGATGAGATCGGCATGGGCGACCATGTCGGCAAGGCGAAAATCCGGAAGACCGCTCTGTCGCGTGCCCAGCACTTCGCCGCCGCCGCGCAGGCGCAGGTCTTCCTCGGCGATCTTAAAACCGTCTTCGGTGTCCCGCATGATCTGCAGGCGCGCTTTGGCGGTCTCGCCCAGCGGCGCGTGGTAGAGCAGGAGGCAGCTCGATTTTCCGCTGCCGCGGCCGACCCGTCCACGCAATTGATGCAGCTGGGCGAGGCCGAAGCGCTCGGCATGCTCGATCACCATGACGGTCGCTGCGGGAACGTCGACGCCGACCTCGACCACCGTGGTCGCGACCAGAATATCGATCCGTCCAGCGGCGAAATCGGCCATCGCCTTGTCCCGTTCCATGGCTTTCTGCCGGCCATGCGCCAGACCCACGCGGTCGCCGAAATGCTCTGCCAAAGAGCGATGCCGCGCCGTCGCTGCAGCAAGGTCGCTGACCTCGGATTCTTCGACCAGGGGGCAGATCCAATAGGCACGGGCACCCTTGGCGATGGCGCGCTGCAAGGCAGGCAAGACCTCATCCATGCGCTCGACCGGCAGGACACGGGTGTCGATCGGTTGCCGGCCGGCCGGCTTCTCCGTCAGCCGCGAGACTTCGATATCGCCGTACGCGGTCAGCATCAGGGTGCGGGGGATGGGCGTCGCGGTCATCACCAGGAGATCGACGCCCTTGCCCTTCTCGGCGAGCGCGATGCGCTGCTGCACGCCGAAGCGGTGTTGCTCATCGACCACGGCCAGCCTGAGATCGGCG
>DASYDA010000572.1:0-1858 GCA_036499865.1 Dongiaceae bacterium
CTGCGTAAGCAGGCCACAGAGGATTCAGACGTGTCATCGGCCTATGCGGCGCCGCCCACTTCACGATCTCGCCTCAATCTGACCTCGCCTCAATATGACTTCGGCTGAAGCGATCGAATCTCCTGAAATCGCCGAATGGAAAGCGCGTGAACGCCGCTTGGCCGCGGAACGCCGTGCCGCGGCATTCGCGAGGTTGCCCGAAGCGGGCGTCGCATTGGCGGCCCACTTTCATGATGCCGTTCATTTGCCGCGCGGCGGCGTGGTCTCTGGATATTGGCCGCTCGCCGGCGAGATGGATATCCGTCCGCTGCTGACCAGGATTCATGCCGCCGGGCATCCGATCGGGCTTCCTGTCGTGATCGGCAAGGGCCAGCCGTTGCTGTTCCGGCACTGGTCGCCTGGAGCGGCGCTGATCCAGGGCAGTTTCAAGGTGATGACGCCGCCCGAAAATGTGCCGGAAGTGGAGCCCCAGGTCCTGCTGGTACCGTTGCTGGCCTTCGATCACGATGGCTATCGCCTCGGCTATGGCGGCGGATTTTATGATCGGACCCTGGAAAAGCGCCGCCGGCAGGCGCATTCTGGGCATCCGGTCATCGCGATCGGTGTTGCCTATGCAGCGCAGGAGACAAAAAGCCTGCCGCGCGGCCCGTTCGACCAGCCATTGGATTGGATCGTGACCGAAGCCTGGGCGCGCAAATGTCGCTGATTTGAGAATTGGTATAACGCATGCGTTTGTTGTTTTGTGGAGATCTGGTCGGCCGCGCGGGCCGCGACGTCGTGGTGGAGCACCTGCCGGGCCTGCGGCGTGAGCTCGGCCTCGACTTGGTGATCGCCAACGCCGAGAACGCCGCCGGCGGTTTCGGCATTACTCAGAAGATCTGCAACGATCTCTATGCCGCCGGGGTCGATTGCGTGACCACCGGCAATCACGTCTGGGATCAGAAGGAAACCGTCGGCTTCATCGGCGGCGATCCGCGCCTGCTGCGTCCCGTCAATTTCCCGGCCGGAACGCCGGGGAAGGGCAGCGGCATCTATCAAACCGCGCGCGGCAAGAAGGTGATGGTCGCCAATATCATGGGCCGCCTGTTCATGGACGCCCTCGACGATCCGTTCCATGCCGCCGACCAATTGACGAAGGCGCATATCATGGGCGGCAATGTCGATGCCGTCGTGATCGACTTCCACGCCGAGGCCACCAGCGAGAAAATGGCGATGGGTCATTTCTTGGACGGAAGGGTTTCCCTGGTCGTCGGCACGCATACCCATGTGCCGACTGCCGATACCATGATCCTGCCGGGCGGCACGGCCTATCAGACCGATGCCGGGATGTGCGGTGATTATGATTCCGTGATCGGCATGGAAAAGGCGACCCCGGTGGCGCGCTTCGTGCGCAAATTGCCCACCGAACGGCTCTCCGCGGCGCAAGGTCCGGCGACGCTCTGCGGCGTCTTCGTCGAAACCGACGATACAAGTGGCCTCGCCCGGCGCATCGAGCCCGTGCGCGTCGGCGGTAAGCTCTCGCAGGCCTTGCCGAAAGTGGCGAAGGTCGAAGCTTAAATCCGAATTCGGAGAACTACGCCGCGCCGTGATTGGCGGCGATTGAGAGGAAACGCTCGATCTCGCCTTCCATCACCGTGGCGCGGTCGAGGATCTGACGCGCCACCTTGCGCGCTTCCTTCGGCGTGCCGCTGGCGGCGATCGCCATGGCGGCTGTGGTGCTGTCGAGGGCGGTGCTCCGGACCACGCTGGAGACCATATCGGCCATGCGGTGGATCTCCGCACGCAATTGCGCGGTTTCGCTTTGCGGCGTCGGCTCTGCGGCGGCGGGTATCTGCATGGTCGTCATCCCAGAAGCGCT
>DASYDA010000573.1:0-4061 GCA_036499865.1 Dongiaceae bacterium
GAGCTCGCCGCCGTGATGCTGGCCGCGGGCTCGCCCGAAGGCGACCGCTTCAATGAAATACGAAAAAGTGAAGGCCTCGCCGCTGCGTTGCGGTGGCGCGACGAGCAATTCAAGCCTTACGAATAACCGCTGAGCCTTTCCATAGAGCGACCAGACTGGAAAGGTTGAGAAGATATCCGGCGAAAAATAAAAAAAGCCGGATGGGGTGAATACTGGTCGTCTTTTTCTGGGAGAACGTGGAATGCATCGCTCATGTCTGAAGACTATGTTTGCCGCCGCGCTGCTGATCGCCGGCGGCCTGCAAGCCGCGAATGCCGCCGATACGATCGGCAATTGCGAAATGACCGGGACCAAGGGTTCGATGCCGGTGACACCGGTCAATCCGGGACAGGTCACAGTCGAGGTCGCGCTGCCGGCGCCGGGCTGGTGGAACGGCGATACGCCGGACACCATCAAGGACGGCTATGAATATTGCATGGCCGCGATCATGGCCTATCGCGCCGGCTTCGATAACGTGAAGGTGGTGAACGCCACCTGGGATTCGCTGATCGCCGGCCAGACCCACAATTTCGACTTCGCACTCTCCGAAGCCTCGATCACCGATGCGCGCAAGAAGGTGGTGGATTTCTCGATCCCCTATTTCAGCTCGGATATCGGCATCCTGGTGAAAAAGGGCACCAAGGTCGACGAATCCAACATCAAGAGCATGCGGATTGGCGTGCACCAGGGCACGACCGGCGCCGATTTCGCCACCGACACCATCAAGCCAAGCACGCCGGTGAAGACCTATCCCGACGTGCCGGGCATGTTCACCGCCTTGGCCGCAGGACAGATCGACATCGCACTCACAGATACAGCCTATGTGCTCGGCGAAGCGGCCCAGTCCAACGGCATGATGGAAGTCGTCGGCCAGTATTCGACCGGCGAATCCTATGGCGGGGTCTATCCGAAAGGCGGCGAGAACAATGCGAAGTGGGACGCGATCATCAAGTCGATGATCGATGACGGCACTCTCAACCAGCTGGCCAGCAAGTACCTGGCCGCAGCCTGGGGCGCCGATCCGACCAAGATTCCCTATCTGAAGCCGTAACTCCGTTTGCCAGATGACGGTCTATAGCGGCGTTGAGCCCGATGAGAAAACCGACCGGCGCTGGCGCTTCGGCAAGCCGCCGAAGGATATCCTGAACCTGGCACTCACCGCATTGGCGGTGAGTGCCCTTCTCACCGCCTTCAGTTGCTTCACGCTTTACGGCATTCATCTCGCGACCCAATCGCTGGACGCGGATGGAACGCTCGCGCGCTCGATCCTGGTCTTTCTGGGCATCGTCTTTCTTTATCCCTTTCGACCGGCGCTCCGCGGTCTTCGACTGGCGCGTCAAGCCCGGCGATATGGGCGGAACGACGATGTCATCGAGGCGCGGATCGCCGCCGCCGCGGGACGCAACGCCGCCTGGATCGCTCTCAGCATCGACGCCGCCATTCTGACCCTCCTGCTGCTGGCGCATTTCTTCATCGCCAACAATCTCGCGGTCAGCCGCACCTTCGTCTATCTGCCGCTGATGCGGGAGACCTTCCCGCTCGTCCTCAAGGCCTTCTGGACGAATATCTATATCTTCGTGATCTCGGAAGTGCTGGTCCTGATCTGGGCCCTGGTCATCGCCATCGCGCGTTTCGCGCCCGGCGAAGCGGGCCGGCCGATCCGGATGATGGCGACGGCCTATACCGATGTCTTTCGCGGGCTGCCGGTGATCATCAATGTCTACCTGATCGGCTTCGGCATCTCGCTGACCGGCCTCCCCTATCTCAAGGATCTCTCGCCCGAGACCTTCGCCATCGTTGCCCTCACTCTGACCTCGAGCGCCTATGTCGCGGAGGTCTACCGCGCCGGCATCGACAGCGTGCATCGAAGCCAGACCGCGGCCTCTCGGTCCCTCGGCCTCAGCCATGGCCAGACCATGCGCTTCGTGATCGTGCCCCAGGCGATCCGGCGCATCATTCCGCCGCTGCTGAACAACTTCATCAGCTTGCAGAAAGACACCGCGCTGGTGAACATCATCGGCGCCTTGGATGCGTTCAACCAAGCCAAGATCGTGGCCAGCAGTCATTTCAACCTTTCGGCGGTTACCACCGTCGCGTTCTTCTTCATTCTCATCACCATCCCTCAGGCGCGTCTGGTCGACCGGCTGATCGAGCGCCGCAGGCAGGCCAGCGGCGTTTAGGAGATAGGCCGCTCCGGCAAAGTCATGGCATAGTCCGGCTTCCGCGAACCGCAGCAGGCCCGCCATGACTCAGCCCTTCGACAGCATCGAGCAACTCGGCGTCCTGCCGGTGATCGCCATCGAGGATCCTGCGCATGCCCTGCCGCTTGCGGATGCCTTGCTGGAAGGCGGATTGCCGGCCGTGGAGATCACCTTTCGCACCGCGGCAGCGACGGAAGTCATCGCGCGGATCGCCCAGGAGCGACCCGCGATCCTGGTCGGCGCCGGCACCATCCTCGACCCGGCTTCCCTCGATCTCGCACGGAACAGCGGCGCGCGTTTCGGCCTCGCGCCGGGTTTCGATCTGGAAATCTACGACCGGGCGGTCGATCTCGGCTTTCCCTTCGCGCCGGGCGTGATGACGCCCAGCGATCTCTCCGCCGCCGGCCGCCGCGAGGCGCGCATCGTCAAATTCTTTCCGGCCGGAACCATCGGCGGACCGAAGGCCCTCAGCTCCATCTCGGCACCCTTCGCGCATCTCGGGATCAAGTTCATCCCGACCGGCGGGATCACCCAAGGCAATCTCACTGAATGGCTGAGCCTGCCCAATGTGGCGGCGGTCGGCGGCACCTGGATCGCGCCCACGGCGGACATCCGCGAGGGCCGCTGGAGTGAGATCGCGAAACGCTGCCGCGAGGCGGTCGCGACAGCGAAAGCTGCGCGCGATAAGGCACGGCCTTAAAGCGTGCTCATCCCGCCATCGATGGTGAGTTCGGCGCCGACGGTGAAGGCCGCCTCGTCGGAAGCCAGGAACACCACCGCCTTTGCGATCTCCGAAGGATCGCCGCGGCGGCCGGCTGGGATCTGTGCCACCAGCCCTTTGATCGCCGCGTCATCCATGCCGATCTTGCCATGGAGCGGCGTCGCGATCGGGCCCGGGCTTACCGCATTGACGCGGATGCCACGACCGATCAACTCGCCCGACCAGGTGCGGATGAAGGAGCTCAACGCCGCTTTGCTGGCCGCGTAGATCCTGCTGGCGGGCATGCCGATATGCGCGTTGATCGAGGTGTTGAGCACGATCGAAGCCGGATTGGCGAGGATCGGCAGCAGGGCCTGCACCAGGAAGTAAGGCCCCATTGACCGCGAAGGAGCGGTCGAAACCGGCCTCGTCCCAATTCTCCACCGGGCGGAAATCGCCGATCCCCGCATTGACGAACAGAATGTCCAGCCCGCCGAAGGCTTTGCGCACTTCCTCCGCCACCTTCTTCTGGCCGGCCGCATCGCCGGTATCGGATTGGATGACCAGCACATCCTTGCCGAGTTCCTTGCGCGCGGCTTCGATGCCGTTCGGATTGCTGCCGGTGACGGCGACCCTGGCGCCTTCAGCCAGGAACTGCCTGGCGGTCTCCAAGCCGATGCCGCTGGTGCCGCCGGTGATCAGGGCGCGTTTGCCCTTCAACCTGCTCATCACGGTTCTCCTCTATTAAACAGCAATTTGTATCGCCCCCTCTCCCAACCCTCTCCCACAGAGGGGAGAGAGCTTTAGACTGAGCGTCTGCAGCAGCGTCCCCCCTCCCCTTGTGGGAGAGGGACAGGGAGAGGGGTCGAAGACTCTCGCCGCAACGTGCTCAGCTCCGATGGATCGTGGCGCCGCCATCGACCAGCGAGGCGGTGCCGGTGACGAAGGACGCGTCGTCGGAGGCGAGATAGAGCACCGAGCGCGCGAGTTCTTCCGGCGACGCGACGCGTTTCAACGCGTGCAGGTTGGTGATGAAGCTCTGGGATTCCGGCGTGTTGTTCATCTCGCGATACATGGCGGTATCGACAGCGCCCGGCAGAACCGCATTCACCCGGATGTTC
>DASYDA010000574.1:0-9553 GCA_036499865.1 Dongiaceae bacterium
CGAAAGCCGGCCGCAGCATGATAATCTCGATCGTGAAGCAGACGAAAATGGTGCCGACCAGGCCCAGCACGATCGCTTCCAATTGCCGAAAGCCATGGCCCTTCAAACCGAGCACGATCAGCGTGTCGAGGCCGGTGACCAGCACGCCGATCCAGAGCGGCAGATGGAACAGCAGGTTGAGCGCCAGAGCCGAGCCCAGGACCTCGGCGATGTCGCAGGCGACGATGGCGAGTTCCGCGAAGACCCAGAGGCCGAGCGCGATGTTGCGGGGATAGCGCTGGCGGCAGAGCCGCGCCAGATCGCGTTCCGCCACCAGCCCCAGCCGGACGCAAAGCGTCTGCAGCAGGATGCCGGCCAGGCTCGAAAGCGCCACCACGAAAAGCAGCGCCGTGCCGTAGCGCGACCCCGCCTCGATATCCGTCGCCCAATTGCCGGGATCCATATAGCCGACCGCGATCAGCAAACCAGGGCCGAAATAGCGCAGCAGCTTCTTCCAGCTCGCGATACCGTCCGGAATAGCGACGGTGCCCCGCACTTCGGAGGGACAAAACGGCGCGGTGGCGGTGGTGGGCAGGCGGAACATGCTGAGAGCGAATCCGTGCTGGTTGGCGTGAGACTAATATATAGGGAGGCAGCTCCGCCCTGTCGCTCTGGCCCTGTCATTCCCTGCCCTCAATCCATATATTAATTCCAATACGATAGGGAGTTAGCCATGAGCGCATCTTGCTGCGGACCGAAAGCGCCACAGGTAGAGAACCAGAAGGTCGATAAAGCCTATCGACGCGCTCTGTTCATCGTCCTTGCCACCAATGCGGCCATGTTCACGGTAGAGATCGGCGCGGGGCTGGCGGCAGGGTCCGTTTCTCTGCAGGCAGACGCCTTGGATTTTCTTGGTGATGCTGGAAACTACGCAATCAGCCTATTCGTGGTCGGCATGGCGCTCCGCTATCGGGCCACAGCCGCTCTTGCAAAGGGCGCAACTATGGGCGCCTTCGCGGTCTGGGTGATTGGTACCGCGCTCTGGCACGGCATGCAGGGAACGTTGCCGGGCGCCTTCGCAATGGGCACCGTCGGCTTTGCCGCACTGCTGGCGAATGCGGCGTCATTCGGCGTGCTGTGGCGCTTCCGGGCCGGTGACTCGAATATGCGTTCCGCTTGGATTTGCACTCGGAATGACGTGCTTGGGAATCTGGCCGTCCTATTGGCCGCTGCCGGCGTATTTGGGACCGGGTCCGGCTGGCCGGATATCGCAGTCGCAGCGATCATGGCTGCGTTGGCGCTGCAAGGTGCTTTCGTCGTGATCCGTCAGGCGCTTGCCGAACGAGCGACTGCGCCGAAGTTATCGGCAGCTGAGTAGCGTTAAGCCGCCTCGCGGGCGTGGATGGGGCGGAGTTTCTGCAGTTGCGGCGGGAAGACCGTGGCCATCCAGAGCGCGAGTTGATGGCGCCGTCGGAAATACCAGATGCCGAGGCCGATGATAGCGAGACCGATCGCCGAGAGCGCCATTGGGAAGAGCAGCGAATCCCGGAACACGTCCTCGGCGAGATAACCGAGATACATAGAAACGCCGATCGCGCCGAAGACCGCATAGACGCGCCGCATCAGGAAGACGGCGAGCACCATCAGCCCGACATTGATCAGGCAATAGACCGCCTTCAGCATCTCATTGTCGCTGTCCTGGACCGAGAGCCCGCCCCAGAACGCGACAACGCCGCAGAGATGGAGCCAGAAGGCGAAATCGCCGGCCCGCCATTTCTTGAGATCCAGCACCCAGGCAACCGCGATCAAGGCCACGCCGAACCACATGGAGACGGTGTCGCGCATCTCCCAGGTGAAGTTCTCGGTGTGGAAGATCCAAGGCGTCAGGTCCATGGACAGGAACCAGAGCGCATAGGCGACGATCGCGGCGATGAACGGAAACGGGAAAAAGCGGATCGCCAGGATGCCGGCCAGGATAGTGGCGACATCCATATAGACCCAGCTTGCATTCATCCATTCGAAGAAATCGCTGTAGGAGCCGGGATCGTTGAACGGCATGGGCCAGAGATCGTATTGCGCCTGGATGCCATAGACCACCATCGGCGTCATGGCGACGGCGCAGGCGACGATCAGGCCGGCCGGCGTGCGCAGCCCCGGCCGTCTCCAGAGGAAGCCGCCAAGCGCGACGAAGCCGGCGCCATAGGCCAGCGCGGTGATGGTGAGCGCCTTCGGCCCCATCTGCTCGAAAGCGAAGGTGGTGAACAGGCTCAAGGCGCCGATCACGATCAGGGCGCCCGCATACCAGAGCAGATGCGAGACGTCGAACCGCGCCGGCGGTGCGGCCGGAGCGTCGGCGGGCGCCGGTGCCGCGCCGCGCGCTCTGAAAAACGCGACGAGGCGCAGGGCCTGGTCCTGCGTGATGATGCCGGCCTCGGCGGCGGCCTCGAAATCCGAGCGATGCACGATAGATCTCCTCGTCCCCGCCGGTTCTGTATCAGCAAGGCTGACGCCGGTTCATGGGCCATTGCTTCATGGCATGGAAATCAGGCCCCGCAAAAGGCTAGTCTCCGGGGAGCGTGAGCAAAATCACGCTCGCCACGGGACTAACCGCTCGAAAGGTTAAGGAGCGATCATGAAATGTGTTTTCGGCGAAGCGCAGAACGCGCACGCGCCCGCCCGCTATCTGCGCAACGGCACGATCGGCGAATATCCGGAGAGCCCGGAACGGGTGAACCTTTTGCTGGAAGGCGCCGGCCGCGCGGGGCTGGAAACCGTCACGCCGCGTGAATTCGCCCTCGATCACCTGAGCGCGGTGCACAGCCCCCGCTATCTCGATTTCCTGTCGAACGGCTATGCGCAATGGGTGCAATTGCCGGGTGCCTATGTCGAGATCATGCCGAGCGTGCGGCCGCTGGAGCCGGAAGCCGGCTATCCGGAGCACATCCTCGGCCGCGCCGGCTGGCACATCATGGATTTCTCGTCATCGGTGACCAAGGATACCTGGGAATCGGCGCGCACCTCCGCCTTCTCCGCCTTGACCGCCGCCGATCTGATGCTGAACGGCGAGCGCGCCGCTTACGCGCTCTGTCGGCCGCCGGGACATCACGCTTATGAGGAACGGGCGGCCGGGTTCTGCTATCTCAACAACGCGGCGATCGTGGCGCAGCATCTGCGCGGGCGATTCGCCAAGGTCGCGGTGCTGGATATCGACGTGCATCACGGCAACGGCACCCAGGCGATCTTCTACGATCGGCCCGACGTGCTGACGGTTTCGATCCACGGCGATCCCAAGCAGTATTATCCCTTCTTCTATGGCTATGCGGATCAGCGCGGCGAAAAGGAAGGCGAAGGCTACAACGTGAACCTGCCGGTGCCGGTGAAAAGCAAGGACGCCGTCTGGCAGCGCTCGCTGGAGACGGCGCTGACGCGGGTCCGCGATTTCGCATCGGGCGCGCTGGTGTTGGCGTTGGGCCTCGACGCCCATGAGGCCGACCCACTGGCCGGCGGCGCGGTGACGACGGAGGGTTTCGCGGAGATGGCGCGAATGATCGCGCAATTGAATCTGCCGACGGTGATCACCCAGGAAGGCGGCTATCTCACCCCTCACCTTTCCGGGAATCTCGCCAGCTTCCTCACCGGATTTCAGAAGGGCTGAAACGAAAACGCGCCCGGAAGGGCGCGTTTCAAACTCGGATGCGAAAGCCGATCAGGTGAGGATGTTGACGTGCCGACCGGTGGTCTCGCTGGAATGCGAACCGGCGCTGTTTTGCGTCACGGTATCGGTCTGCTTCAAGTCCGTTTCCTCGGCGTTGCGATCATTGTCGCGGCGCGTCTGGTCGCTCGCGCTCGTCGAAGTCGCCTGCTGCTGGCCCGCGACACGCGAACCTTCGAATGCCGCGGCAACGCCGGTAACCGCCGATACGTTCATGGTCGTTTCTCCTGGACTTCCAGAATCCTGCTGAGAATTTGAGCACTCTTGAGCGGCGGATCAAGTTTTTTCATCTTCGAGTTTAATAGAATTTTAGCTAATTTGTTGTGACCTCCGCCACCTGAAATTGAAATCCAGGGTTGGCGCATCCGGATAACTCTTTCAAAAAGCAAGCCTTTTTTGAATAAACCGCATGCGTGGGCGGCGTGGCCCGCATGACATCCCATCGGTTGCCCGGCTTGGTATGGCGACGTAGGGTTGCATATCTGCCACTCCAACCCACCCAGGTTACCAATGCCCCAAGGCGCCAATCCCGCGCAGCCCGCCCATGCCGCTCAAGGGCCGGGCGCGCCGGGGACGCGAGTCTCCGACCCGGGCAAAGGTCCGCGGCAGCGGGGCGGCGTGCTTTACGGCATCGCCTGCGTGGTCGGCTCCTATGCCATGTTCGCGCTGCACGATGCCGGCATCAAATGGCTGGTGGCGGATTATTCGGCCTGGCAGATCCTATTCGTCCGCAGCGTCGTGATCTTCCTGGTCTGCGCCGTGATCAGCCGTGGAAAGGCAATCCGCGGCGCCTATCTCTCGCCGATCCGCAACACGCTGCTGCTGCGCGCCCTTGGTCTGCTGGGCGCCTGGCTATGCTACTACAATGCCGCGGTCACGCTCTCGCTGCCGCAATTGATGACCATCTATTTCGCTTCGCCGCTGGTGGTGGCGGCGCTGGCCGCGCCGGTCCTGCATGAAAAGGTCACGCGCAGCCGCTGGCTCTCCATTCTGGTCGGCTTCGCCGGCGTCGTTATCGCCTGCCGTCCGGGTCATCTCGAACATGCCGGCGCCATTGGCCTCGCTTTGCTGGCGGCGGTGCTTTGGGCGGGATCGATGATCCTGATCCGCCAGATCGCGACGCGTGAATCGACCCTGGTTCAGATGGCAACGTCGAGCTTCTCCTTCGTCGTGATGGCCGGCATCGCGATGTTCTGGGAATGGGTGACGCCGAGCCCCGTGCAGTTCCTGCTGATGGTGTGCATCGGCCTGCTGGGCGCGCTGGCCCAGTTCCTCCTGATCGAGGGCATCCGCCGCGCGCCCGCCTCCGTGGTTTCCCCGCTGGAATTCACCGCGCTGGTCTGGTCCTTCGTGCTCGGCTATGCGATCTGGGGCGATATCCCCTATTTCAACGTCTTCGGCGGTGCGGTGCTCATCCTGGTCAGCGGCGCGCTCATCATCTTCGAAGAATGGCGCACGGCGCGGATCGCCGTGCATTCGGAGACCGCGGCGGATTGAGCGCGTGCTCAGTGGACGCGCCGCAATTTCTCCAACACTTCGTCATAGAGCCTTCGCGCGGTGCGGCTGTTGGGCTTGAGAGCAACCCGCTCCGCCAGGAGTGCCCGGGCCAAGGGCAATCGGTTCGCGCCGATCGCCGCCGCGATCAGAGTTTGATTAAAGAGATCGCGCTGGGCATTGCTGCCGCCGATGCGGCGGATCTGATAGCGGATCGGCAGCATGAGATCGATGGTCTCGACGAACTTCCCCTCGCTGAAGGCGGCGATGGCGCGCAGGAGATGCCGACCGACTTCGGCGGAGATGTCGCGGTTGGTGCCCCGGTTCGCGGCAATATGGCTCTCCAGGGATCGGTCGAGCTTCCGTTGCGCCTCGCGATCACCGGCGATGCCGGCCAGGAGGCCGATATGGACATCGTTGAAGACCAGCACATGGTCGTCGATATGGGTGTACCAATGCGGCGCCAGATCCTTCCAACGTTCGCCGACATCGACGCCGGAAAGCTTTAAACGCCATAACAGCGCCGAGGCATCGACGAGATCGAGAATCATGCCCGAGCCGGTGGCGCGAAGTGCGCCGTCATAGAGCGCCAAGGCCTCATCCAGCCAGCCACGCTCGATATAATAGAGCGCCAGATGCCACCATTGGTGCACGGCGAGGCCGGTGGCGGCCGTCCAATGCTCCTTGAGATCGTTGTACCAGCCGATCCCCTCGATGGTGCGGCCTTCCATCTCCAGCACATGGGCGACGGCATGGATCGCCCAGGTATCGCCGGGATGGCGTTCGACGGCGCGGCGACCACTGACTTCGGCATTGCGGAAATCACCGACCTCCTCCAGGCCGAAGGCATGCATGCCGAGGAGATAACCGTAGAGCTCATCGGCTTCCGACCATTCCGGCAACACGCGAGCGATGGAATCGCGCAGGTTTCCGGAATCACCGAGATAGAAATAGGTGTCATGGGCGAAGCGAAGCGCCCAGATGTCGCGCGGATGATCGACCAGGATCTGTTCCCAGATGGAAACGCCGCGGCGAATCTCGTCGCGCGACCATGCCTCCATCGCGGTGAGGTGGGCGCGCTCCCATTCGGTGAGCTTCGACTCTCTGGTCTTGGCAGCGGCGATCGCGGATTGGACGCCTTCCGAGCGAGCGGGCTCGCCGCCCAGCAGGCGCAGGGCGCCGATCCAGATATGGCCGAGCACGAAATCGGGATCGCTCTCGACGGCCGCAGTCAGCGTCGCGACCGGATCGCCGATCCAGCCGAGATATTCCCGGGTGGCGGAAGCCAAAAGACCGCGACCGTTTTCCGAACGGGGCGCGGCTGCGAATGCGGCGATCTGATCGGTCATGGCGATCCTCACGCTGAAAACGGCCGGGGATTGCGGGGATCATATCACCGGCGCGGTGCGACACCAATCGGGCGCCGCCCGGACGGAAGGCTGCCTACGCAGTGCTCGCGGCAGCAATGATGGAAGGCGCTGCCGCAGCAGACTCGCGAAGCATCGCCGCCTAATCCAGCTTGGGATAATGAAGCTCCGGCGCGGCGCCACGCCGAATGAAGACGATGGCGTTCTGGTCGAATCTCTGGGCGAGTTCCAATCCCGTCTCGAGCGAAATGCCATAGACCACGCATTCGATCTCGGCCTTCCAGTGACCGCTTGGATCGCGGCCCTCGCCGATCTCAAAATCGAGGTCGCGCTGGCGCAGGACTTCCATCAGCGCCTGATGCCGCGCCTGGTTTTCCGCATCGGATAAAACCACGCTGCGCGGATTGTAAGCCGTCACGATCACCGCTGTATCGGCGCCACGGCGATCGAAGATCGCATCGAATTGCGGCGAGGCGCGACCGATGTTGAGTATCAGTTCGCCGTCTTCGCCATGCAGGACATAGTCCGTGGCCGTATAGGCGGCGATCAACCGTTCATCCAACATTCGCGAGACATTCCTTGGCGCGGCCGAGCAGCAGGTCGCGCTCACGGCGGTTCTGGGTGAGCGCGGCGGCGCGCTCGAATTCCTGTTTGGCCTCGGGAAGGCGGCCGAGTTTGAACAGGAAGTCGCCGCGCACGCCGGGCAGCAGGTGATAGGATTTCAGCACAGGTTCGTCGACCAGACTTTCAACCAATTCAAGACCCGCCGCCGGGCCGAAGGCCATGGCCACCGCGACGGCGCGGTTGAGCTCCACGATCGGCGACGGCATCACCGTGGCCAGCACCGCGTAAAGCGCCGCGATCCGCACCCAGTCCGTTGCTTCCGCGGTGTTGGCGCGGGCATGACAGGCGGCGATCGAAGCCTGCAGCGCATAGGGTCCGGCAACGGTGCCCAGCTTTTCCGCCCGCTCGAGCGCCGCCAGGCCGCGGCGGATCAGCAGCCGGTCCCAGCGCGAACGGTCCTGATCCGGCAGCAGGATCGGATTGCCCTCCGCATCGGTGCGCGCCGCGAAACGCGAGGCTTGGATCTCCATCAAGGCCACGAGGCTGTGCACCTCCGCCTCCTGCGGCGCCAGTTCCGCCAGGATGCGCCCGAGGCGTTGGGCTTCCTGGCAGAGCGTCGGCCGCATCCAATCATCGCCGGCCGTGGCGGAATAGCCCTCGTTGAAGATGAGATAGATGACCTCCAGCACCGACGACAACCGTTCCCGCAATTCCTCGCCGCGCGGGACTTCATAAGGGAGGTTGGCGTCCGCGATGGTTCGTTTCGCCCGCACGATACGCTGGGCGATGGTGGGTTCCGGCACCAGGAAGGCACGGGAAATCTCTTCGGTGGTGAGACCGCCGATCAGCCGCAAGGTCAGCGCGAGCCGCGCCTCGGTGGAAAGCACCGGATGGCAGGAGGTGAAAATCAGCCTCAGCAGATCGTCGCCGATATCGTCGTCCAAGACGGCATCCGGATCCGGTGTGGACATCTCATGCGCTTCTTCGATCTCGCGCGCGATCTCCGCTTCCTTGCGGAGGAAGAGCTGATTGCGGCGGATGCGGTCGATGGCGCGGTGCTTCGCGGTCGTCATCAGCCAGGCGCCGGGATTGCGCGGAACGCCGGCTTCCGGCCATTGCGCCAGTGCCGCCACCAGCGCGTCCTGCGCCAGTTCTTCCGCCACGCCGATATCGCGGGTGATGCGCGTCAGCCCGGCGATCAGCCGGGCCGCCTCGATCTTCCACACAGCTTCGATGGCGCGGTGGGTTTCGGTGTAAGCCTGATCCGTCATGGCGACGGATCAGACCATCTTCAGATAGCCGCCGCAACCTAGAGAGATGTCTCACATAACCGTCATCCCCGTGCTTGGCACGGGGATCCACGCCTTTCTTCGTGCTGCGGGAAAGGCGTGGATGCCCGGACCAAGTCCGGGCATGACGATTGAGTAGTCCTCGCGTGTTAATTTCGCTCAACCGCGCTGGCGCTTGGCGGCGAGTTCCGCCTGCAGCTCCTTCTCGCCGGCCGCGGCCTTCTGGACGTCCTCCGGAAAATCCTCGAACTCCTGGACCCGGCGGATCTCGATGGTCATGTCGTCACCGCCCGGGCATTTCTTCGCCCAGTCGATAGCCTCCTGCTGCGAGTTCACATCGATCATCCAGTAGCCGCCGAGCACTTCCTTCGCCTCGGGAAACGGGCCGTCCGTTACCCGGGCCTTGCCGCCCGGAAAGGTCACGCGGGCACCCGTCGCAGGCGGATGCAATCCGTCCATGGCGAGCAGAATGCCCGCCTTGTTGAGTTCCTCGTTGTATCGCGTCATAGCGGCGACCGCCTCCGCGGAGGGCATGGCGCCCGGCTCGGCCTTTTCATAGCCGCGTGGAATGACCAGCATCATGAATCGCATGGGATCGCCCCTATTTTGATTCCATCGGACTGGCGATGACCATCCAGCCCATGCCGAACTTGTCGGCCAACATACCGAAGGCCGACGCGAAGAAGGTCTTTCCGAGCGGCATGCGCACCTGGCCGCCGACGGAGAGCGCATCGAACAACTTCTTCGCTTCGGCATCGCTGCCCGCCTGGATGGTGAGCGAGAATCCCTGGAACGGGGCATTGCCGCTGCAATGTCCGTCGGACATCAATACTGTGCTGTCGCCGATCTTGACGGCGGCATGCATGATTTTCTCGGCCGCCCCGGGCGGGACCGAGCCCGGCTGGGAATCCGGGCATTCCTTGAAGCGCAACAGCATCTCGACCTTGGCATCGAGCGTCTTTTTGTAGAACTCGATGGCTTCCTCGGCGCGGCCTTCGAAAAAGACATAGGGCTGGATGTTCATGGTGTTTTCTTCCTATCGATAAAGTTGAGTTTGATTTCGGATAAGGCGGGATAGAACGGCTAGAGCGACCTCTGCTTTTTGATCTCTCTGAAACGGTCGATGTGGGGGTTCGGTTCGAAGTCCT
>DASYDA010000575.1:0-6862 GCA_036499865.1 Dongiaceae bacterium
CATGGTTTTCCTCGGCTGCTTCATGTTAAGCACCGCCGTCTCAAGCGGCGCCTCCATTGCTCATGCCGAAGAGATAAGCGACCGGGCCGCCGGCATCTATCCGATGCTTGCTCGGGCGGAATGAAAGGGGTACGGCAGAAACGCTGCCACAAAATCCCTGTTGAAAACCGGCGAATATCCACAACATTTAGCGTTAGCCCTCTTGCCTCTCAGGATATTGTGGAGTGAAATATCATGCATACTACATCCTGAGGGCTAACCGGATAGCGAGGCGACACGATGGAATGGACCGAACAAAGGATTGAAATCCTGCGTAAGCTCTGGGGGCAAGGGCAAACGGCGAGCCAGATCGCGGCGATCCTGGGCGGTATCACCCGGAACGCGGTGATCGGCAAGGCGCATCGCCTTGGTCTGACCGGTCGCCCCTCTCCAATCAAGCGGGAAGCCGGTGTCGCCGGTCAGCCCCGCCGCCGCAATCCCGCGCCGGCCCGGCGCCTTCCGATTGCCGGCCAAACGGGCCAGACGCCGGGGCAACCGCATGGCCAGCCCCTGCCGCAGACCCATGGCGTCTCGGCCGCGCAGGCGCAGCGTGCCCAAGTCCAGGCGGAGCCGGTTCGTGGCGCCAGCGAAATGCCGGCGGCTGCGCCGGTCAAGACTGCCCCGGCGCGGACCGCCAGCCAGGTCGGCAGCAAGACCTGCTCCTGGCCGGTCGGGGATCCGAAGCAGCCGGGCTTCCATTTCTGTGACGAGCCCGCCGAGGTCGGCAAACCTTATTGCTCGCATCACTGCCACGTCGCCTATCACAAGAAGTCGGAAGCGGCTTAACGCAGCGCGGCAAGTCATCCGGGATTTGACGGCCGGCCGGCGATCCTTCGTCCGGCCGGTTTCGTTTGGGCGATGTTCAAGGCAGGCGGGCGATCCGCTCGATCAACAGATCGAAGAAGCCGTCGGCATCGACGTCGCGCATATAGTGTGCATTGGCCGGGCGATGGGTGACGCGCCACCAATCCGCCACGGTCATGCCCATGGTGAGATCGCTCCGGGTCTCGATCGCGACATTGATGTTGCGGCCCTTGAACAGCTCCGGCTTCAAGAGATAGGCAATCGTCGTCGGATCGTGGAGCGGCGCGCCCTCGGTGCCGTATTTCCTGATGTCGAACTCGCGTGAAAAAGTGAGCGCTTCGGCGAGGGCCTTGCCGCAGCGATTGCCGATCCTGGACAGGCGTTCCATGCGCGGCGGCGTCACCAGGAGCTGATGCGTGACGTCGAGCGGCATCACGGTGATGGGCGCCCCGCATTCGAAGACGATCTCTGCCGCCTGGGGATCGACATAGACGTTGAATTCCGCCGTCGGCGTGATGTTGCCGACTTCGAAATAGGCGCCGGCCATCATCACGATCTCGCGGATCCTGCCGGCGATTTCCGGCGCTTGTCGGAGGGCCGTGGCGATATTGGTCAGCGGCCCCAGGGTGCAGAGCGTGATCTCGCCTTTACCGCCGGCTTTCAGCGCCTCGATCAGGAAATCGACCCCGTGCTGCTTCTGCAGCGCCATCTTCGGCTCGGGAAGATTGGGGCCGTCGAGGCCGGTCTTGCCGTGGACGTGCTCCGCCGTGACCAATTTGCGGCCGAGCGGGCTCTTGCAGCCGGCGTAGACAGGAATATCGGTGCGATGGGCGAGCTCGCAGATCTTCCGCGCATTCGCCGCAGTGTGCGACAGCGGCACATTGCCGGCAACCGCGACGATGCCGACCACCTCCAATTCTTCCGGCGAGGCCAAAGCCATCAGGATCGCCGCGGCGTCATCCTGGCCGGGATCGGTGTCGAAAATGATTTTCCGGAGCATGATTTCCTAGTCGGAGAATGTGGAGCGCGCCGCTAACATTGCCGGTCGCAATCGCAAATGCAACCACGGCACCGGGGCAAGCGACGCGCCGATTTTCTCCCCATCCGCAGCGCCGGGGCCTTGTTGAACCGAAAACCTTTCAATCACGTCTAAAGCACAGTTTTCCGCAATTCCAGGCTGCATTGTGAATCGAAACCTGCCCCTGATTCCAAGCCTTGGCTTGGCTATCCTCGTGCTCGGCGCGACATACTTCATCTTCAATCGCCCCATCGCGGAGACGACGGTCCCAGGCTGGGAGGAGCCGCGCTACAATGCGCCGGTGGGCAGTCATTGGAACCTGATCGTTCGATATCGCCGGGACGACATCGTGAACGGCGTCTCGACCTGGCTCACCTACACGATCAATTCGGAATTGACGATCGACGCCAAGCTTGATGACGGCTATCGCGTTACCTATCGCAATCTCAACGGCTCCGTCGACGGGACGGATGACGACGTGATCGCCATGCGTGAAGGCACGGCGCCCTTGCAGGGTGTTCCTGTCGAAGCGACGACCGACGAGGCCGGCAAGCCTCTGCAAGTCGACAATCTCGCCGAGGTTCAGGCGGCGATGCGCGTGGGCATCGATCACGTCATGGACGCCTCCATCGATACGCCGGAAAAGAAAGCGGTCTTCCGGCAGATGCTGGAAGGCATGCTGATGCTGAACGCGCAGCAGGCGGCGGACCTCTATCTCGACGAAGTGCCCTCACTGGCGGAGGGCCAGGATACCGGCATGAAGCCCGGCGAAGAGCGGCGCAGCGTCGAGACCAGCCCCAATCCGATGGGGGGAACGCCGATGCGCTCCAATCTCATGCTCAAGTTCGAACACGCCGATTCCCAGACCGGCGATGCGCTCTACCTGAAGACCGAAAGCTACGACCCCGCCTCGGTGCAGGATCTGATGGCGGCGATCGCCAAGAGCCTTGCCGAGAAACAGGGCGGTGATCCGGATCAGGCGGCGGAGAAGATTCGGAACCTCATGAAGAATATAGCGATCGATCGCAACGAGAAAACCGAGCTTCATGTCGAGGGTGGCATGACGCGCCGTATCGACAGCGACAAGCGGACCATCTCGTCCGGTCTCGGCGCGACGCTGAACCGGCATGAGGTGAAGACGATCACGATCATGCCGATGCAGTGACCCGATGGTCAGCCCCGGAGGGGCCAGCGACCGAGGACGGTGTGCTTCGTCTCACCCAGCAGGCTGTGGATCAAAACGAAATCCTTCACGACCCAGCGGATCGGCTCGATCGGGTGCTCATCGACGCGGCGGTCGTCATAGAGCAGCGTGACATGGGGGGTGAAATTCTTCTCGACATATTTGCCGAGCCCGGCCTTGGCCATGGATTCCCCGAGGCTCCGCTGAAAGGCCTTGAGATCGGCGATACCCTCGCTTCCGCATAGAACGAGAGGCATCGAATTCTTTCCCCAGAAGCTCATGATCCGATCGAATTCGACCTCGAAAGGTGCGGTATGCACAATCTTCCCCGCTTCAATTCCCATCGTTGCGATGCTCTTTCGCTCGACGTCATAGTCGCCCAAATGGTGCAAGGTGATGTGGAGGCGATCCGCCAGAAGCGGCTCTCCGGTCAATCGGTGCCTGCGACGCAGATCGCGGGTGATGTTAGTGAGATGCGACGCCGTTTCGGCCGCTACATATATTCCGAAGAAATATCGGTGCCTGGGTTGAACGTCATTTTCTAAAAGCTGGAGCTGATCGGGCATGTAGCGACCTTCTTTGAGAACGCTTTGTATGTCAGTCCTTGAAAAATCATCGCCGATATAGAGAAGAGGGCAATGGTGTTCTTTTGCCACTTCGTAAGCGAAACAGTCACCGAAATTGAGCCCCGCCGCATGCACGCCTTTGCCCCACTGCGCATAGGCGTCGGAAACCCGAACAGCCACGGCAGAGGTAACCGTCACGATTGTGAGGCCGAGTTCCGTCAGCAATCGCGTGACTTCACCGCTGACTTTTCGACGTGCGGCTACGATGAGAATCTCGGCCATGGTTCCAGCCGAGATCAAAGCTTCTTCCTCTGTCTCAAGCGCGGCGATGCAGGCGTCCGCCTCCGGTTCGTCGAGCACGATCGCCATGATCGCGGAAGTATCAACCGCGATCATTCGGGCATGCCGTCATCGCCGTAGAGGAAATCCTGACTGCGCGCTGCGCTCACGCCCGCCCTTGCCTTGACCCTTCCTGATTCGCGCACTTCCTGAAGGAGTGCGCGCCGCGCCTTGCGCGTCGTTACCGGGTGAATAGGAACCAGCCGCGCCACCTCTTCTCCATGGCGCGTGAAAATGACCTCGTCTCCGGCTTCGGCGCGGCGCAGGAGGTCAGTCAGTTGGCTCTTAGCGTCGCTTACGGAGACTTTCATAGGTCAAATTATTTGGACCATTATATGGACCATGTCAAGCCGCAAGCTTTTTCACCTTTTTTAGATCGTCGCGAAAGGCCTCATAGGCCGCTTCCTTTGCCGCCGCGTCGGGTATGCGCAGCAGGTAGGAGGGGTGCACCGTGATATAGCCCGCGAATTCGCCGAACTGGGTTTCGCCGCGCGCCTTGGTGACCGAAACGGCTTTGCCCGCCAACGCCAGGGCCGCCGTCGCGCCCAGGGCCACGACCAGCTTGGGTTTCACGAAATCCAGCTCCTTCATCAGCCACCAGCGGTAACGCTTGATCTCTCCGGTGGTGGGTTTCTGGTGGATGCGTTTCTTGCCGCGCTGTTCGAATTTGAAATGCTTCACGGCGTTGGTGATATAGACCCCGCGGCGATCGATACCGGCTTCCTCCATCGCCTGATTCAGCAACTGCCCGGCGGGGCCGACAAAGGGCCGGCCTTCGCGGTCTTCCTGATCGCCGGGCTGTTCGCCGACGAAGGCGATGGCCGCACCTTCCGACCCCTCGCCCAGCACGGCATGGTCGGCGCCCGGCACCAGCGGCTCCGCGGCGGCGATGATCCGATTGAGCGCTTTCAGGCTATGCGGCTCCTGTTCCGCCATGGCGGCGACGGCCTTCACGGGATCGCGTTTCACGGACATTGCAGCCTCCTTCTCGATCATCTCCCGCATCCGTGCCGGCGCGGCGCGAACGAGTTCCGGGATCGCCCGTGTCTCCGGCATGTTGTGCCAATACTTCTTCGCCATTTCCGTTCGCATGGCCTTGGGATTGACCCGCGCCGGATTGAAGGTGCTTTCGTAATAACCCCTCCAGGCCGCTTCGAAGGCATCCGAATCCGGCGCATCGCTGCGTTTGGCCGGCGGGCCGAGGGTCAAAGCCTCCCGGTTCCAGTGCAGCGAACCCTGCGGAGTCAGAATCGACCAGATCAGGCCGCGAAAGCGTTCGACGAAAAAGGGCGCCGCCGCCTCGAGGATATAGTGATCGGGTTCGAACCAGGCGACGTAGCGTTCGGTTCCATCTGGGTCGTCCGTCTCACGGAAACGCAGGAAGGCATGCATCTTATGGAGATCGCGATGGATGGCTTTCCGCAGCATTTCCAGGCGATGCACCAGCGGGTCGCTGGCGATCTCCGGCAAGCGGCGTTCGCCGTGCAGCACGCGCCAGATCAGCGTGTAGAGGAAGGCATAACGCTCCGGATCGCGGTGGCAGATAACGGTTTCGATTAGACAGCCAATCGCGCGCGGCAAAGCGAGCGGGGGTGCCTCTTCCGGGAGATCAGTGCCGAAGAAATCCACGTCTTCCCCGCCGCTCCAGAGCACCGCGGAAGGCGGTACCTGCCGTGCAACGAGGCGCCGGGTGGCGGCGCGAAAGCCGTCAAAATCCGCGCCTTCGCGCAGCACGATGCGGAAGAAATCCATCAGAACAGGCTCAATTGGCGGGCAGGCGCGGTGAGCATGCCGCGCAGATCGAGCCGGTCGCTCAAACGGATCGGCCGGTGGTCCATGGTGACGAGGAAAGGCAGGAACCGCTTCACGCCGCTGGTCAGGCGTGCGATATCGGCGAGCCGCAGCTTCGTGTGGCGTCGTGTCGCGACAATGCGGTCGATAGCGCGGACACCCAGGCCCGGCACGCGAAGCAGCATCTCGCGATCCGCGGTGTTGACGTCCAGCGGAAAGCGGTCGCGATTCTTGAGGACCCAGGCGAGCTTGGGATCGATCTCCAGATCCAGCATCCCGTTTTCGCCGCCGCTGGCGATCTCCTCGACGCTGAAGCCGTAATGGCGCAGCAGCCAGTCGGCCTGATAGAGCCGGTTCTCTCGCTGCAGCGGCGGCGGCTTCAAGGGCAGCACGGCGCTCGCTTCAGGGATCGGGCTGAAGGCGGAGTAATAGACCCGGCGCAGCGCATAAGCCTTGTACAGCGCCGCGCTGGTCTGAAGCACGCCGGCGTCGTTGGTCTCGTCGGCGCCGACGATCATCTGTGTGCTCTGCCCCGCCGGCGAGAAGCGTCGCTTCTCCGCCTGCGCTTCGGCGATCCGCTCCTTCATCTGGCCCATCGCCGCGGTGATGGATCCCGCGTCCTTCTCCGGTGCCAGGCGGCGCAAGCTTTGCTGCGAGGGGATTTCGATATTGATCGACAGGCGGTCCGCCCAGAGCCCAGCCTGTTCAACCAGCCAGGGGCTGGCTTCCGGGATCGCCTTCAGGTGGATGTAGCCGGCGAAGCCATGCTCGCGGCGCAACTTCTTCGCCACCAGCATCATCTGTTCCATGGTGTGGTCGGGCGAGCGGATGATTCCGGAAGAGAGGAACAGGCCCTCGATACAGTTGCGCTTATAAAAGGCGAGGGTGAGCGCCACGATTTCATCCACGGTGAAACGCGCACGCTTCACATTCGAGGACCGGCGGTTGACGCAATAAGCGCAATCGAACAGGCAGTAATTCGTCAGCAGGATCTTCAGCAGCGAGACGCAGCGTCCATCCGGCGTATAGGCGTGGCAGATCCCATTGCTGGTCGAACCAAGCCCATCCACACCCGCCGATCGCTTGGGCGCGCCGGAAGACGCGCAGGATGCGTCATATTTC
>DASYDA010000576.1:0-2331 GCA_036499865.1 Dongiaceae bacterium
CTTCCTTCGGATTCACGAAATGCGTCATGCCGAATTTTTCGGCAAGCTTCTTGCGGCCGGGATTGAGATCGACGCCGATGATCATATTGGCGCCCGCCATCTTGGCGCCTTGAATCACGTTCAAGCCGATACCGCCCAGACCGAAAATCACCACATTGGCGCCCGGCTCCACCTTCGCGGTATTGATCACCGCGCCGATGCCGGTGGTGACGCCGCAGCCGATGTAGCAGACCTTGTCGAAGGGTGCGTCCTCGCGGATCTTCGCCAGCGCGATCTCCGGCACCACTGTGAAATTGGCGAAGGTCGAGGTGCCCATGTAATGCAGCACCTTCTTGCCGCCCATCGAGAACCGGCTGGTGCCGTCCGGCATCACACCCTGACCCTGGGTCGTACGGATCGCCTGGCAGAGATTGGTCTTCTGGCTGAGGCAGTATTCGCACTGCCTGCACTCCGGCGTGTAAAGCGGAATGACGTGGTCGCCCTTCTTCAGCGTGGTGACGCCGGGGCCGACATCGACCACGATTCCCGCGCCCTCATGGCCGAGGATCGCCGGAAAGGCGCCTTCGGGATCGGCGCCGGAAAGCGTGAACCAATCGGTGTGGCAAAGGCCGGTCGCCTTCACTTCGACCAGCACCTCGCCGGCCTTGGGGCCTTCGAGCTGCACGGTCTCGATGCTCAAAGGTTTGCCGGCCTCCAGGGCCACCGCGGCGCGCACGTCCATGTCTCGCTCCTATCAATGGGAATACGCCCATGGAACTAACCGGTCAGGTTAACCAATTTGGGCTTGTTTTAAGTTAATCCGGTTCGGCGATCCGGTCTATCCCGCACCGCCCAATCTATGGCGTATAGACTTCCTGCGTGAAGGCATCGGCGAGCCGGCCGACATCCGGGCCGAGCGCCCGCAGTTTTTTCACCGGCGGCACGTGACGCCGGATGAATTCCAGGCGCGCACGCAAGGCCGGCGTTGCATCTCGTTTGGTCACGATCAAGGCCTCGGAGGCGATCACGCCCAGAATCGCCAGGCAGCCGTCGAGCGCGCGACCGGCGATGCCTTCCTTCTGCCAGGCCATCGACGATGCGACGCCGACATCGTTCTGTCCGAATCCCCCGCTCTCCGGCCCGGGCAGGAAACTGCGCTGCGCCGCGAAACGGGCGCGTTCGCCCAGCCCCACGGAAGCCATCGGTAGCGGGATGAGTTCGCGCTCATCATCCGGACCCGCCCGCAGCTGGTCCGGCAGCAGCGAGACCTTGCCGTCTATCAACTTCGCCGATTGCCGTTCGGCGAGCAGGCAGAGGTCCGCCCAGCTCGCGGCGAGGTCGTCCAAAGCAGGCGGCGTCATGCCGTTGTGATAGCCGCCATTGCTCAAGGTCCTCCCGTTCGGAAACCGGGCATCATCGCTGCCTTGCGTTCCCGGCGGCACGAAGACCGGATTGTCGGTGACGGAACCGAGCGAGACATTCGCCGCATGTTCCGCGGCGTCGCGTGCGCGGATGGCGCGGCCGAGGATGCGCGGCACGATCCGGTAGCTGACGGGCGCCTGATAGGGGCGGCGCTGCTTGGCCCCGCCTTTCAGCAAACCGCGGATCGCGCTCAAGGCTTCGGTCTCGGCGGGATCGTTCCAGTATCCTTCCAGGACCGCCTCATAGGCTTCGGTCGGCGCCAGGAAAGCCTCGGCGCTGAGCGCAAAGATCTCCTTGGCGATCTCGACCCGCCGCCGCGCGACCAGCGCCGAATCCGCAACCAAAGCCGCGGCACAGGGGCTGCCGTTGATCAGCGCCAGATGCTCCTTTTCCTCGAGCCCGAACTCGGCGCCGAATTCCGCGAAGAGGTGGCCCAGCGCCAGGATCTCCCCCGCGCCGCTATTGCCAATCGCCGGCACGGCGGGCAGCGGCTTCGACCCCAGCATCTCCGCCACCGCCGCGACGAGTTCCGGTCGCACCGCCGCGTTGCCTTCGATGAAGTTCGCCAGCCGCGCCAGCACGAAGCCGCGCACCACCCGCTCCGGGAAAGGCTCACCAAAGGTGGTGGCGGTGCCATGATTGGAAACCGCCGCGTGCTTCCGGCGGTCCTCCGGTCTCAGCCTCTGGCTGGCCCGCGCGCCATAACCGGAAGTGACGCCATAGATCGTGATGGCCGGATCCTCGACCAGCCGCATGAAGGCGGCTCGAGCGGCGCCGATGCGCTGCACGGCCTCGGACGCGAGTTTCACGCGGCTGCCCTGCCAAGCAACCGCTTCGAAGGCTTTCAGCGTGAGGTCCCTGCGCTGCGCCAATGTGATCATGATGTACTCAGGGAAAATGAAACGGGTTGAGAAAATGAAACGGGTTGAT
>DASYDA010000577.1:0-7125 GCA_036499865.1 Dongiaceae bacterium
TGCGGTATTCGCACCGACCGCCGTCGCGCTCTACATCCTCAATCAGAAGCGCGTATCGCTCTCGCAGCTTGAGATGCGCCGCGGCGTGCGCATCTACGTCAACGCGGATGACAGCCTAGTCCCGCCGGATTTCCGGCTCGAGCGGATCAAGCAGCTCGCGCCCGGCGAGGAATTGCCGCCTTCCGTTCCAATGACCGCTCTGCCGACCGAAGCCGAGATCGACATCGAGGACGAAGCCGCCGAGGACGCGGAGGAAGAGGCCGAGGTCGAGAGCAGCGCCGAGACCGAAACGCAAGCGGAGGGCGACGCGGCAGCGCCGGCCAATGCCGATGACAAACAGGGTGGCCGTCGGCGTCGGCGTCGGCGCCGCGGACGCGGCAGCCGCTTCAGCGCGGACGAATTCACCGAGACCAGCGAAGGCGCCTCCGGCGGCGAAGCGCCGGTGCCGGGCGATCAGGTTGCCGCTTCTCCCGAAGGCGCGGCCGAAGCTGAAGATTCCGAAGAAGCCGATTCCGATGACGCGAGCGCGGATGCCGAGGCCGAAGATGGCGAAAATGCCGCGGCTTCCGAGGACGGCGATCCCGCCCGTCGTCGCCGTCGTCGTGGCCGTCGTGGCGGCCGGCGGCGCTCACGGCGCAATCAGGAACAGGGTGACGGAAATTCCGAAAACGGCCCACTTGAAAACGAGCAATCGGAACGTGCGGCGGATGCCGGCCTTGCAGCGGGGAGCGGCGAGCAGCCGGCTCTGCCGGAGGATTCCGAGGCGCTGCCCCCGCACTGGCGCCAGCCTGCGAGCCCCAGTCGTGAAAATGGGCGTGAAAATGGGCATACCTCTTATGGAGCCGCGCCGGAAGCCGATGGCGAGACGGAAAATCCACTGGACGCCTCAATGCCGGTGGAAGCCAGTGAGGGCCGCGGGGTGGAAAGCATGCAGGCCGCACCGGCCGAGCCTTCCTCGAAGCCGGTGACGATGACCGAAATCGGCACCGAAGCCCCGGCTAGCGAATCTGCGCCGGATGAGGACGCCGCGGCCGACCAAACCCGCAGACGCGGCTGGTGGCGCCGGCTGATCGAATAGGGTGGCCCAACAGCGGATGGCCGGGCCGGCGGCAGATTATTTTCCTGGTGACGATCGATCCAGGCAACGATAGCCGCCGGTGGGTTTTCGGCATTAGCAGTCCTCCCGGAACCTTCACCTTTTCAGGGGATTGCGCCGCGTTGGCGCTTTCTGGGAGGATCGCCGACGCTCCGAAGAAGGCCGCTTGATGCCAGATCCAACACCATCCGATCCACCTGCGCTGAAATCCTTGCCAACGCCACGGATTCGCCGACGGAAATGGCCGTTTGCGCTGATGCTGCTGGTGTGCCTGATCGTCGCCGGGTTCGTGTTCCTGGAGCGCATCGCGGCATGGGCCGCGATCGAGGTCCTCGCGGTGCGGTTCGGGCTGCCCAGCCATATTGAAATCAACCGGATCGGCAGCAATCAGGCCCAGATCGGATCCTTTTCGCTGGGTTCCCGCGGGGAAGTGCAGGTTTCCGACATCGCACTGCAATTCCAGCCCACGGCCATGGTCCTGAACCGGATCGAAATCGGCCATCTAGAAATCCATGCCCGTTATGACGGGCATGCCATCAGCCTCGGCGAGCTCGACCCGATGCTGCGGCAATTGATGAAGCCCGCCGCTTCCTCCGGCGGCGGTACCCTTGGCCCCCTGCCCTCGATCATCCTGCACCGCATCGACGTCTCGATCGAAACTCCGGTCGGCGTTCTCTCCGGAACCGGCATGGCGACCATCGATCAGGGTGTCGTCTACAGCCAGTTCACCATGGAGGAGTCCAACAAAAAGTCGGCGATCCATCTCGACCTCAACGCGGCGCTCAACAACCAGAGCCCACCTCAGGGGAACATCGCGGTGGACCTGTCGGCGAATTCGGCGTTGTGGCAGATCTTCGGTTTGCCGCAACCGACCGCGGGTTCGTTTCATCTCACCGCGCAGTTGAAGCAGCCAGTCGCGGATACGACCGGCAGCGGAAACCGCATCGCGACCGGCGCCCTGGTGATGGCGGCCGATTGGACCTTGTCCGGCGACGGGCTGACCTGGCCGAGCGTGCCGGCGCCGCTCGGGCTGCAGGGCAATGGTCGGGCCGTCCTGTCGGAACGCCGGATGGATCTGCCCAACTTCGACATCAAGGCGAATGGCGGCTGGTCGCCCGACGCCACCGCGCACGCCCAGGGCTCCGGCACCCTGGACCGCACCAGCGAGACCACGACCGTGCAGATCAATACGGATCTCTCCGGCCAGGCAAAGGCTGCCGCGATTGGAACGTTGCAAGCCCGCAATCCGGCGCTCGATCTCGGTTTGCACATCGCGCTTTCCGACCAGGGTCTCGTCATTCAGCCGAACCGGGACGGAACCATCAAAGCAGCCCAAATGGCGGTCGGCACGGCGGTGAAATCGGTCAATCCGTTGGCCGTCACCTTGAAGAAAACCGATGCCAGCCAAGTGACGCTGTCGCTGGATCCCGCGGCGGACAATTTCCTGCAGGGTGTCCTGGCGCTGAGCGTACCGAAGGCGGATATCATCACTGCGGGCATGAACGCGCCCGCCCATCTCGCCATACCAGGGGCGACGCTCACGTTTTCCTACGGGGCTTCGACCGGCCTGCAATACGGCCTCGATCTCAAGAACGGCGAAGCGGCAATGACCGCGCCCGACGTCGCGGCGCACAAGGTTGCCATCGCACTGAAAGGCCAGGGCGGCAAGCTCAGCGCCACTTTGGGGGCCGGCACATTGGCAGGCCCGTCGGGCACGATATCCGGAGCCCTCGACGGCAAGGCGAATCTCGACGGGACGAAGCTCGATTTCTCGTCGAAACTGACCGCCACCGGGAACAAGGCGACGCTCACCGCCAAAGGCAATTACAATCTCACCAGCGGCGCCGGAAAGGTCGATCTGGAAATCCCGGCTCTGACCTTCGCACCCGGCGGCCTGCAACCGCGCGACCTCGTGCCGAGCCTCGCCACGATGACCCAGGATGTCGCCGGCACGATGGCCTTGAAGGGTCCCATTATCCTCGACAAGAACGGCATCACTTCTCAGGTCGAGCTCAATCTGCAGGATCTCACGGGCAAGTTCGGGCCGATCGCCTTGCGCAACCTCAATTCCGTGATCGAGATCGACCGGCCATGGCCCCTGACCACCGCGGCCGACCAGGTGGTCTCCGTGGAACTCGCCGATGTCGGGCTGCCGCTGACCAATGGCGTGGTGCATTTCAAGGTCGATAACGGAGCCGACCTCGCCTTGGCGGACAGCCATCTCGAAATGATGGGCGGCCATGTGACCCTCGACCCGGTGACGCTGCATCTGGGCGCGCCGGCCCAGCAGATCCGGCTGAATGTCGACCGCATCTCGCTGGTCAATCTGTTCCAGCTTTTCTCTGTCTCGGGTCTTACGGGAGAGGGCAACCTCTCGGGGACCATCCCGGTGACCCTGTTCCCGGCCGGCCTCGCCATCGACCACGCCAAGCTCGAAGCCCAGGAACCCGGCAAGCTGAGCTACGACGCCAGCAAGGGTCCGGCGGCGCTCAGCAACACCGCGGATAGCGTCAAGATGGCGCTCTCCGCGCTTTCCGACTTCCGCTACGACAAATTGTCGATCGATCTCAACCGCGCCGCGACCGGGGATACCGATCTCGGCTTGCATGTCTCGGGGCGCAACCCCAGCTTCTACAACGGCTATCCGGTGGAATTTAACCTATCCGTCACCGGCCGGCTGGACGAAGCGCTGCGCAAGGGCTTGGCCGGATACCAAGTGCCGGATATGATCCGCGAGAGGCTGAAACAGTACAACCAATGAAGGGCCCTCACGGTGCCGACCTCTCGAAATAGGAAGTTCTATTCAACGGCCGCGGCTTTGGCTCTATCGGCTCTGGCATCAGGTCTTTCAGGTTGCAATCCCACGGTGAAGGTGGAAGCCCCCGATAAGCCGATCGTGATCAATCTCAACGTCAAAATCGAACAGGAAGTGCGCGTGAAGGTCGATAAGGACGTCGAGAACCTTGTGAACAGCAATCCCAATCTGTTCTGAACCCGATTCAGTTCTTAACCTTCGTCGCACCCAAACGAGCTACCAGAAGAAGACCCATGACAAATCTCCGGCCCCCTCGCTCCTGGAAAACCTGGCTCAAAGCAGGACTCATGGCTTTGGTCCTGTGCACTGCCCTGCCATGGAACGCTTTTGCCGATTCCCTGGACGCCGCGCGGGCCGCCGGTCTGGTCGGCGAGCGTCCGGACGGCTATGTCGATTTCGTAACGCCCAACCCGACGCCCGATTTGCAAAATCTGGTGAACAGCATCAACGCGCAGCGGCGCAAGGTCTATGAGCAGCTCGCGGGCGAGAAAGGCGTGCCGGCCGAGGAAGTGGGCGCGCTGGCTGCCGAGAAGACCATCTCCCAAAGGCTGAAACCCGGCTGGTACTACCTGAGCAGCTCGGGCCAATGGGTCAAGAAGTGAACCTCGACAATCCTGGATGACCGCGCAGCCAACCAATATCTCCCCCGGTATCCCAGGCGATATCGATGAAGCCCTGGCGCTGCTGAAAGCCGGACACTATGTCGCCGACCGCAGCCTCGCGACCGCCGTATTCCTGTCCCTGAAGCTCGGCAAGCCGCTGTTCCTCGAAGGCGAGGCCGGCGTCGGAAAGACCGAGATCGCCAAAGTCCTGGCGGCCACCCTCGACCGCAATCTGCTGCGCCTGCAATGCTATGAGGGCCTGGATATCGCCGCCGCGGTCTATGAGTGGAACTATGCGCGGCAGATGATCGAGATCCGCCTCGCCGAAGCGGCGCATGAAACCAGCAAGGACAGAATCTCCACGGATATCTTTTCCGAGCGGTTCCTGATCAAGCGGCCCTTGCTGCAAGCCTTGGAGCCCGATCCGCGCGGCGCGCCGGTGCTGCTGATCGACGAGCTGGACCGCACCGACGAGCCCTTCGAAGCGTTCCTGCTGGAGCTGCTGTCGGACTTCCAGGTGACGATCCCGGAGATCGGGCCGGTCAAGGCCGTTGAAAAACCGATCGTCGTCATCACATCCAACCGCACACGCGAAATTCACGACGCGCTGAAGCGGCGCTGCTTCTATTACTGGGTCGATTATCCGGATTCGGCGCGCGAGCTGGAGATCCTGCGCGCCAAGGTTCCGGGCGCCGGCCTGGACCTGTCGCGGGAGGTGGTGGCTTTCGTGCAGAAACTTCGGCAGCGCGACCTCTTCAAGCTGCCCGGCGTCGCCGAGACCATCGACTGGACGGATGCGCTGGTCCAGCTCGACCAGGTGGCGCTCGGCGCCGAGGCCATCGACAACAGCCTGGGCGCCCTGCTGAAATACCAGGACGACATCGCCCGCATCCGGGGCAGCGAGGCCGCCGGCATCCTGGAGCAGGTGCGCGCGGACATGGCGGCTGAATCCACCGCCAAGACGCTGCGGCACTGACGGTCAGCTTGACCGAAGCCTCTTCCTTGGACGGCCTCCCTTTCGACAGTCGATTGGCGCAGAACATCCTGCTGTTCGCGCGCGTCTTGCGGGCCGCCGGCCTGCCGATCGGTCCCGGCAAGGTGATCCAGGCGATCGAAGCGGTGAAAGCCGCCGGGATCGGCGAACGCGAGGACTTCTACTGGACGCTGCACGCCGTCTTCGTGCAACGGCGCGAGCAGCGCGAGATCTTCGACCAGGCCTTTCATATCTTCTGGAAGAATCCGCAATTCCTGCAACGGATGATGTCGCTGCTGCTGCCGCAATTCCGCAATGGCCGGGAGGACGAAGACCGTGAGGAGATCGCCTTGCGGCTGGCCGAAGCCCTGCAAGGCAGCCGCACCGGCGAGGGCTTCGATCCATCGCCGCCCGATCAGGAGGAAATCCGGATCGATGCGGCGATGACCTTCTCGAACCAGGAAATCCTGCAGCATATGGATTTCGAGAAGATGACCAATGCCGAGCTGGCGCTGACCAAGAAGGCGATCGCCGCCTTGCGGCTTCCGATCATGGATGTGCCGACGCGCCGCTTCACGCCCGATTCCCGCGGCCGCAGCGTCGATATGCGCGCCACTTTCCGCGCCGGCCTCAGAACCGTGGACGCCATTCCCCTGAAACGGAAGCAGCCGAAACGGCGACACCCGCCCTTGGTGATCCTCTGCGACATTTCGGGCTCGATGAGCCGCTATTCGCGCCTCGCCCTGCATTTCGTGCATGCCATCACCAACGATCGCGACCGGGTGCATACCTTTCTGTTCGGCACCCGGCTCACCAACATCACCCGTGATCTCCGCTATCGCGATGTCGATGTCGCGGTCGACCGGGTGACGCACCGCGTCAAGGACTGGTCCGGTGGCACCCGGATCGGGCCTTGCCTCCATGAATTCAACGCCAGATGGTCGCGGCGCGTCCTGACCCAAGGCGCCGTCGTGCTGCTGATCACCGATGGCCTGGACCGGGAAGGCGCCATAGGCTTGACCGAGGAGATGGAACGGCTGCACAAATCCTGCCGGCGGCTGATCTGGCTCAATCCCCTGCTCCGCTATGAGGCCTACCGGCCACAGAGCCAGGGCGCCAAGGCCATGATCCGGCATGTGGACGATTTCCGGCCGATTCACAGCCTGGAAAGCATGCAGGATTTGGCCGACGCGCTCAGTACCCATACGTCGCGCGCGAAGACCGCGGGAACCGTTCGGCGCACCCACCAGGACGAAGCGAGGATCGCATGACCGAAGACCAGGAAGTTCTGACCGCCGCGGCGGAATGGCGCCGCCAAGGCAAAGGCGTGGCGCTGGCAACCGTGACCGCGACCTGGGGTTCCTCCCCGCGCCCGGCCGGCTCGCAGCTCGTGGTCGATACCGAGGGTCGCATGCTGGGCTCGGTTTCCGGCGGCTGCATCGAGGGCGCCATCGTGAAAGAGGCGCAGGAAGTGATCGCGGAAGGCACACCGAGGCTGCTGGATTTCGGCATCACCAACGAGCAGGCCTGGGAAGTCGGTCTCGCCTGCGGCGGCAAGCTGCAAGTCTTCCTCGAGAAGGTGGACTGAGCCCCGCATGAAACTCGCGATCGTCGAGCGCCTGCTGGATCTGAAGGCGCG
>DASYDA010000578.1:0-3032 GCA_036499865.1 Dongiaceae bacterium
TATTCGCGCTTCTTCAGCCGGGCGATGAAGCTGACCGGCCATGTGAAGCTGGATGAGCCCTTCGCCGGCCTCTTCACCCAGGGCATGGTGCTGCACGAATCCTATAAGGACGCGAACGGCGCCTGGCTCTATCCCGAAGAGATCGATAAGCGCCCGGACGGCAACGCCGTTCATGTCAAGACCGGCCAACCGGTTTCGGTCGGTCGCAAAGAGGTGATGTCGAAGTCGAAGAAGAACGTGGTGCCGCCGGCGCGCATCATCGAGACCTTCGGCGCCGACACCGCGCGCTGGTTCGTGCTTTCCGACAGCCCGCCCGAGCGCGACATGGAATGGACCGATGCCGGTGTCGAGGGCGCCTGGCGCTTCTCGCAGCGCCTGTGGCGCATCGCCGATGGCTGGACCGAAGCCTTCCCGGCCCTGAAGCAGGATCTCGGCGCTCCGCCCAACGCCTTCGGACCGGAGGCCCTGGCCTTGCGCCGCGCCGCGCATAAGGCGATCGCCGCCGTCACCGACGACATCGAGAAATTCCGCTTCAACCGCGGCGTCGCCAAGATCTACGAATTCGCCAATGCCATGGGCGAGGTGAAGTCGGATGCGTTGAAGGACGCCGCCGGCCTCTGGGCGCGCAAGGAAGCGCTGAACACGCTGACCCAGCTCGTGGCGCCGATGATGCCGCATCTCGCCGAGGAGATCTGGCAGAGCCTCGGCCACAAGAAGCTGCTGGTGGAAACCTCCTGGCCGGAAGCCGATGCCGGGCTCGTGGTGGACGATGTGGTCACCATTGCCGTCCAGGTGAACGGCAAGCTGCGCGCCACCATCGAATTGCCCCGCGATTGCGACAAAGCCACGGCGGAATCCGCGGCCCTCGCCGAAGCCGCCGTCCAGCGCACCCTCGAAGGCAAGACACCGAAGAAAGTGGTCGTGGTGCCGAACCGCATCGTAAACGTGGTGATGTAGGGCGGGAGGCTCGCTCTCTCCGTTCCCCGCCCCCAAGTTGGGAGCGGATGAGGGTGGGGGTTGCTGGTTCCGTTGCTCGATGTCAATGGGCACCGGACTCGCGGATAGAACAACCCCCACTCCAGCTCGCCCCCAACTTGGGGGCGAGGGATATGATTTCGCACCAGCCTCGACGTGCTATCCTTAACCGCATGAAACTCGAACGTCGCCAGATCGACGACTTTCTCAAAAACCCCAGCGAGAAGATCGCGGCGGTGCTCGTCTTCGGGCCGGATGAAGGCCTGGTGCGGGAACGGGTGAATGCGCTGGTGAAGGCCGTGGCCGGCAGCGGCGACGATCCGTTCCGCGTGGCCGAATTGGATGCCGATACTCTCCGCGGCGATCCCGCGCGGCTGATGGACGAGGCGGGCGCGATCTCCATGCTGGGGGGAAGGCGCGCGGTGCGGGTCAACGGGATCACCGACGGCCAGGCGAAGATCGTCGAGGAATTCCTGGGATCGCACAGGGATTCCCGCAACGCCTTGGTGATCTTCGAAGCCGGCGAGCTTCCCGGCCGCGCCGCCTTGCGCAAGGCGTTCGAAGGCGCCGCCCATGCCGCGGTCATCGCCTGCTATCACGATTCCGCCGCCGATCTCAAATCCGTCATCCAGGCACAGTTGAGCGCCGCCGGAATGAATGCGGCGCCGGCGGCCATGGCCTATCTCGAGCAATCGCTGGGCGGCGATCGCGGCGCCACGCGCTCCGAGATCGAGAAACTGATTCTTTACGCCGGCGAGGCGAAGCGCATCGAACTCGAAGACGCCGTGGCCTCGGTGGGTCATTCGGCGGAGGTGCAGCTCGACGATTTGAGCTTCGCCATCGCCGAGGGCGACGCCAAGGGCGTCGAGCGGCAATTCGATCTCAACCTCGCCGAGACGGCGCCGATCATGATCCTGCGTGGCCTCGCCCGGCATTTCCTCAAATTGCACGGCGCGGTGGGCCGGCTGGAAGCGGGCGAGCCGCTGCAGAATGCGATGGTGGCCCTGAACTCGCCCTTGTTCTGGCGCGACCGGCCGCGCCTCGAAAAGCAGTGCAAGCGCTGGTCCAGCCGCGGCATCGCCACCGCGTTGCAGAAAATCGGCGAAACCGAGGCTCAGGCGATGCGACACCGCGACCTCGCCGAAAGCCTCACCCGCCGCGCGGGGCTGGAGATCGCGGCCTTGCCGGGGAAGAGCTGAGTCTCAGCCGGGCGAGAATCTTCGGGTTTATGCGGAGATACTCAGATCCACCGCGATCGCGTCGTGATCGGAGATCGCGAGGCCGTCTTCGTCCGTTGCAGGCAGGGTGCGCGGCGCGGCCGCCGTCAGACCGCGCGTGAACAGCCAGTCGATGCGCCGGAAGGGCGGCTTCGGCTTGCCGTCCGGCCGCGTGCGCTGGGTCGCCATCCGGTCATTGGCGCCGCGCCAATGAAAGCCGGCCTTGCGCAGCGCCCCGAACAAGGGCTCGAAATCCTCGACATCCTCGAACCCGCTGGCGGGCGGCAAAGCCGCGGTGTTGCAGTCGCCGCCGATCACCATCGCCGCGCCGTCGTAGCGGCGATCGAGGGCGGCCAGCAATTCTTCCATCTGCCGGGCGCGGTCGTGCGGATCGCTGTCGCTTTCGAGATGCACCGTGACCGCGACCACATTCTTGCCGCCAAGCGGCAACCGCGCCGCGAGCGCCATGCGTCCGCCCAGCCGCCGCTGCTCGCCGTCGCGGCCGTTGAACCACCGGCCACTGCCGGCGAATCGCATGAGCGTGAGATCGGTCAAAGGGAGCTTCGAAAGGATCGCGTTGCCGTGCAGGCCGGCAATGTTGTTTTCGCCGGCATGCCACTGCTGCTCGCGTTCATCGCCGAGGCCGAGCTCGATGAATTCCACCCCATAGGCATAGCCCATGCCCAAGCCCGCGGCGAGATCGGCGGTGGTGTGGCGATTGCCGGAGCGCGCCATGCCGAGATCGGTCTCGGAGAGCAGCACGAGATCGGCGCCGCTGGCGGCGAGCATGGCCGCGGAAGCCGCGTGGTATTTCAGCCGTTCGGCGTTCCAGGCCACCAG
>DASYDA010000579.1:0-2214 GCA_036499865.1 Dongiaceae bacterium
CGGCCGGTGAACAGCTCGGTCTTACGATCGAATTTCCAGGACCAGACATTCCTGAGCCGCGGCCCGAGCATCACCGGATCGATGTCCCGCCAAGCCGGCATCCGCTTCCCCCCGCGCGCCACCTGCCAATGCTCGGCGACGGCGCGGATATCGGGAGATTCGATGGTGGAGAGGAAGGAAGAGAAGGACACACCGGCTCTCGGTTGGGCTTCGTAGATCGTGAGGGATGGTGTTTAGCGGATAAGAGTTTAGGAAACGACACCTTGTTTGAGAACAAGGAATGAACATTTCAATTCAGAGCCGGCTCGTTTAGTTTCCGGTCGTCCTGCGCCATTAACCATTAATTTGCGTTCAATTGAGCAGGATGGGAGAGTTAGGGGCCGCTCTTATCCACCCGCGCCGCTCGACGCCGGGACCGTAGCAATCCTATCAGGGGAGATTTCATGCCATCCGCCGCGCCCGCCTATTCCTGGCTGACGCATTATCCGCCCGATGTCGATTGGGCGGCGCCGCTGGAGCCGCGGCCGCTCTTCGCTTTGCTGGAAGACGCGGCGGCGCGGTTTCCCGAGAATGACTGCGTCGATTTCCAGGACAAGCGCTTCACCTATGCCGAGATCAAGAAGCTGTCCGACCGCGCGGCCAAGGGGCTGCGCGAGGCGGGCTTCAAGCCCGGCATGAAGCTCGGCCTCTTCCTGCCGAACTGCCCTTGGTTCGTGGTCTTCTATTTCGCGGGATTGAAGGCCGGCGGCGTCATCGTCAATTTCAATCCGCTTTATGTCGAGCCGGAGATCGCGCGGCAGATCGAGGATTCAGAAACCGATTTCATGGTGACCCTGGATCTCGCGGTCATGCTGCCGAAGCTGACCGCCGTGCTGGACCAGACCCGACTCAAGCGCATCGTCGTCTGTCCCATGGCGGAGCAGCTCCCCTTCCCGCAGAATTTCATGTTCCCTTTGGTGATGCGCCGCGCCCTCGCCCATCCGCCGGAAGACGACGAGCGCTACATCTCCATGCGCACGCTGCTGGACAATGACGGCGCGATCGATCTGCCGGAGGTCGATCCCGTCAGCACGCTGGCGGTGCTGCAATATACCGGCGGTACCACCGGCGTGCCGAAGGGCGCGATGCTCAGCCACGCCAATGTCACCATCAACGCCCAGCAGATCCGCCTCTGGTTCCACATGATCGATGGGCCGCATACACGCATCGTGGGCGTGCTGCCGCTGTTCCACGCTTTCGCCATGACCTGCGTGATGAACCTGACGCTGGTTTTCGGCGGCTGCATGCTGCTGCAGCCGCGCTTCGAGGTGGTGAAGCTGCTGCGGCTGATCGCAAAGAAGCGCCCGAATGCCATGGCGGGCGTGCCGACTCTCTACAACGCCATGCTGAACGCGCCGGGTATCGAGGATTACGACCTCTCCTCGCTGGAATTCTGCATTTCCGGCGGTGCGCCTTTGCCGCAGGAAGTGCGAAAGTCCTTCGAGGCGAAGACCGGCGCGCATTTGCTGGAGGGCTACGGCCTCAGCGAGACCTCGCCGGTCTGCTGCGTCAACCCCCCGGGCGATAGTGAAAAGACCGGCTCGATCGGGATGCCGCTGCCCGGCACGATCTGCGAGATCGTCTCCATCGAGGACGGCAAGACCGTGCTGCCCACCGGCGAGACCGGCGAGATCTGCTTCCGTGGGCCCCAGGTGATGATGGGGTATTGGAAGAAGCCCGAGGCCACCGCCGAAGTGATCACCGATGGCGGCCGCCTCCATACCGGCGATGTCGGCCATCTCGACGAAGAGGGCTACGTCTTCGTCACCGACCGGCTGAAGGAGATGATCAATGCCTCCGGCTTCAAGGTCTATCCACGCCTGGTCGAGGAAGCGATCTATCAGCACCCAGCCGTGCGGGAATGCGCCGTCATCGGCATCCCCGATCCCTATCGCGGCCAGACGGTGAAGGCCTATGTCGCGCTGAAGGCCGACATGACGCTCACCGCCGAGGCGCTCGACGCCTTCCTCGCCGACCGGCTTTCCAAGATCGAGAAGCCGACCGCCTATGAGTTCCGCGCCGATCTGCCGAAGACCGTGATCGGCAAGATCCAGAAAAAAATCCTCATCGAAGAAGCGGCGGCGGCCCAGAAGGCTGCTTCGACCGCAAAGGAGAAGAGTTCATGAAAGAAGCCGTGATCGCCGGATATCTCCGTTCGCCTTTCCATTTCGCCAA